>JBBSOP010000588.1:0-3003 GCA_038259655.1 Chroococcales cyanobacterium | reverse complement strand
TCTATGCTTAATCAAATTACTGTTAGATTTACAACCAAAATGTGGTTGGTATTTAGGCATTGCTCATTGCGATCATCGCTGGCGTTCTGATTCTGAAGCCAATGCCAATCATGTCAAAAACCTAGCTCAAAATTGGGGTATATCTGTTTATTTAGAAACAGCAAATCAACCTTTAAATAGTGAAGCGAAAGCACGTAATTGGCGATATCAAGCTTTAAGTGCGATCGCCCAAGCCAATAATTATCAATATATTATTACAGGACACACAGCCAGCGATCGCGCCGAAACTCTACTTTACAATTTAATGCGCGGTACTGGTGCTGATGGTTTGCAAGCTTTAACTTGGCAACGCCCATTAGAAACAAGCATAATGCTAGTACGTCCACTTTTAGAAGTTACTCGCAAACAAACACAGCAGTTTTGCCAAGAGTTTCATTTACCAATTTGGGAAGATTCCACCAATCAAGATGTGCAATACGCTCGTAATCGTATCCGCCAAGAGTTAATACCTTATTTACAAGCAAATTTTAACCCCAATGTCGAATCAGCCTTAGCCCAAACAGCAGAACTCTTGCAAGCAGAAGTGGAATATTTAGAACAAGCTGCTCAACAGTTGCGGGAAACAGCGGCGGAACAGGGGGAAAATCATCTCATTAGGTTAAATCGTCGGATATTGCAGACAGCACCATTAGCATTACAACGCCGCGTTATGCGTCAGGTATTACAACAAATACTTCCTGACGCACCTAACTTTGAACATATAGAAAAATTAACGGTTTTGATTATAGCACCTAATCGTTCACAAACCGATCCATTTCCTGGTGGTGCGATCGCCCAAGTACAAGACGACTGGGTTTACATAAAGTATGAAGGCTGAAGCGTACAGTACTTTTCATCCTTCATACTTTTTAAGATGCTAGCAACTCTGGCTGAGACATCAAATTTTGCAGAGTCTGACGCATTTCGCTAATAGTCTGGAGTTGATAATCACCAGTTTCTTGAACTTGAGCCAAAGATTCTCCAATATTTTGCAACTTTTGCCGTAATCCATCTAAGGAATCCTGAATAGGTTGTAGTGTTTCTTGATAAAGATTCACCCGACCCCAACATTCAGCAGTTACAGTTCGCAAAGACAGCAAGTTTTCTTCCATCATTTTTATTTCTTGCTGCTTTTGCTCCTGTTCATGAATTTGATTATCAATCATACCTTGGTCTAGCTCAATAGCAGAACGCATCTGCTCAATTTCACGTTCTAGCTTTTGGAGTTCTTGGGACTGTTGTTGTCTCTGTGTATCAACTTGGAGAAGAATCGGCCCGAAATCAATATTGTTATCTTCTTCTGTATCAGTAACAGTCTGTCCTTGACGTTTTAATAAGATATTTTGGTGTTGCTTGACAAGTTTCTGCCGCTGTAGCAAATTACGGCGTTGACCTACCAAAGTTTCATTAAGCATTTGGTAGAGGTCTTTTTCGTCTGTCAGTTCCATCTCTAAATTAATTTGATCTTGGTCAGGAGCTTGGCGGATTTTATTTTGCAATTCTTCTATAGTTTCTTGCTTGTAATTCAGTTCTTGTTCTTGATCATGGACAAAAGTAGAGTCTATTTCCAACTTACTAATTAAATCTTGTATAGTCTTTTGCAGTTCTTCTATAGACATTCTCTGCAAAGCTTCCACGTCTACTTTCTGGTTAAGAGCCGCATCTCCAGAACTTGCAGCAAAAGAGCGAATTTGTTGATATAAATCTTCTTGATATTGCCAGTGTGCTTTCACTATATGAGCATATTCTTGTTTACTGGCAAGAGTTGCCGTATTCACTTTTATTTGAACTGTTTGCTGTTCTAAAAAATTATGTGCCTGTTGCCATGCGTTTTGGCGATCGCTTAATGTTTGTAAAAGGCGGTCAATTTCTTCTTGTTGTTGATTTGCTAAAGTTTTTTGTTGCTCTAATTGTTGCCAATGTGGGGTGAGAGTAGCTTGTTGGGTTTCGACTAATTCAAATGCTAAACAAAGATGTTCTCTGACTGTTTCTGTGGGAGCAACGCGATTAGATAAACGATCAAGTAACTCACTCATCACCCGACTTTGCTCTTCATCCAAAACTGTTCCCTGTTGGGAATCAGCTTGATGTTCTTCAAGACGGCGCTGCTCTCCCCGTAAATGTTCCCAAGCTCCTTCTAGTTCTTGGCGATTGCGCTCAATTTCTGATTGCAACTGTTCAATTTGTTCACGAGATGTTTCAACTTCCTGCTTTTGCGACTCTAGCTGTTGAAGTTCTTCCTCCATTTGTTGCAAGTACTCTAACCGTGCTTCCATGTCCATTTCACGGCGATTCATTTCTTGCGCCTGAAACGTCAATGATTCCTTCCACTGGTCAATCTCGTCTTCCTTCAGCTTAAATTTTTCTAATTGGCGAGAAAAATTTTGCAAAATATTAACTAATGGGCGACCAGCTTCTTGAATCCGCTGTACTTGACGATTCGGATTCAGTTCTACTAATACCAACGCACCATCATTTAATTTGCTAGCTTCCTCAGCTGCAATTACTTCTTCCGACACAGTACTCCAATTCTGGTCGGTTCGCTGACAAGCTAGCAGTTTTAGTTCGGTTTTGGAACTACCACCCAGTAAGCCGCCTTTCTGCTTTTGTAATTCTGCTAAATACAGCACACCGTTCGTCCTCTTGTGTACTTAATGTCTGTGATTTGAGATATACCTTAGATAATTCTGCTAACCTGTCTTAATTTCACCCCAGTCGAGGAAAACAAGACAGACAAAACTATTTATAGACGCGAGTTATCACGCCTTGATATTTATAGAAGCGATTGAATCGCGTCTTTATATTTTCTACTGATGACAGTAATGATGACTTCCGTGGTATCACTAGCTTTGTCAAAAGCTATTACGAAAATTTACAGATTGTATCTGAATGTATCCCCTGATGAGGATTAGCTGTAAAGGAAATAAGATTTTGAGTACCCGACTAGGGAAGAGGTAGGGGAAG
>JBBSOP010000587.1:0-3005 GCA_038259655.1 Chroococcales cyanobacterium | reverse complement strand
AGAATTTGTGGATCGTCGTCTAGAGCTAATATTTTGGCTTCTACATGGGGAACTTGTTGCCGTGGTTGGGGGGCTAAGATTGATGGTGAGGCTTCTGTTTCTACTTTTTTGGTTTCAATTTCCTGGCGCAATTGCTTAACCAAATTTTGCAAGTTAGTTGTCTGAGATGGCGTTAAATTTTGATCAAATTTCAGCAACTTCTCAATTTTGCGTGCCAGCTTTGATCCTTGTGCTAAACCAAAAGTGCCTAATGATCCTGCCAATGTATGAGCCTCTTGTGCTGCTTGCAAATGCAATTGTGGATTTAAAATCTTTTGGGTTGAAGCTATTGCTGCTTTCTCTAGCACCTGCACTTGCTCATCTACACGCTTGCTAAATCGCTGCCAAATCCCGGCTACTGCTGCTAAGGTTTGCTCTTGCTTGGGTGATTCTATTTCTGAAAGTCTGGACTTAGTTTTAGATTGGGGATGCAAGTTGTTTTCACCTTTTGCCTGTACCCCTTCGTCTTGTTGTAGTTTGAGACGATAGCCAATTCCATATACTGTTTCAATTAAATCACTTGGTACTCCCGCAGATTTGAGTTTATGCCGCAATCCTTTGATGTGAGTACGAACCGCTTCTTCTTGGGGAGTATCATCATAAGACCAAAGATGTTCTAAAATCATGCCACAGCTAAATACCCGGCGATTGTTTCGTAAAAATAACTCTAAAAGTGCATATTCCTTAGGAGTTAATGACAGTAATTCCTGAGCATAAGTGACTTCACAACTACTAGGATCAAGCCGTAAATTGCCCCATTCTAGTACTGGTTGCGATGTTTTCACTCCCCGACGTAATAAAGCTCTAACACGAGCAACTAATTCTTCCTCTTCAAATGGTTTAACTACATAGTCATCTGCACCTGCATCTAGCCCAATCGCTTTTTCATGACTGCTATCACGCCCTGTCAACAACATTATGGGCATTTGCAGATTAGTAGATCGGATCTGACGACAAAGGCTAATGCCATCTAGCTTAGGTAGCATGACATCTAGGAGAATTAAATCATAACTATAAGCTTCAATTAAATTCCAAGCAGTATTACCATCATGAGCAACTTCTACTGCATAGTTATGGTTAGTAAGAATGGCGGTCAGCACATAGGCATTTGATTCGTCATCCTCTACTACTAATATTTTCATAATAAAAACTTACCCAAAAATAATTATCTAAAAATGGTAACAAATGTAAAAAAATAAATTTAAAACTAAATTAATCTTAATTATGAAGAGTAATATAATAGTAGCCATCGATATTTTTTAAAAATTCTATTTATTTTTTATCTTGATTTTTCCCTTTCTCGACTTGTTTGAGCAGATAACTTTCTTAACCAAACCGTATGAGGGTGGTATCTAGCGATCGCTATTTTGAGTAAAATCAGCAAAAAGCAATTGTTCTCCTCACAAGTTCCTCAAATTTAAGCTTTATAAATATAGATATCAGTCCAGTTTGCTTAACAGCTACTAGAGGCTAACTAAGAGAATAATTTTATTGATAGTTGCCAAAAAATGATGCAAACTTGGTAATTTGTGTCCATTCCAACCCGCAAAACTAGAAAACTCAATTTTTAATAAAACCAGAGGTCTATATGCTGAAAAAGATTTTAGTTGCATTGGATCGCTCGGAAATGGGGCAGCAGGTTTTTGAGCAAGCATTGACTTTGGCAAAGTTAACCGAAGCTAATTTACTGCTGCTGCATGTTTTATCTCCAGAAGAAGAAGGTAGCCCCTATTTACCTATGTTATCTAATGTAGACTACTATCCGGGGTTTAGTGGTCGCAGCTTTGAGTTATATCAAAAGCAATGGGATAGCTTTAAAGAGGAAAGTTTAAAGATGCTGCAATTTTTTAGCGCTCAAGCAAATACAGCCCAAATTCCTACAGAATTTACTCAAATGCTCGGTAATCCTGGGCGAACAATTTGTAAATTAGCTGCTAACTGGGGTGCTGATTTAATTGTAATCGGGCGTAGGGGTCGCTCTGGTTTAGCAGAACTATTTTTAGGCAGTGTGAGTAACTACGTCATGCACCATGTTTCTTGTTCAGTTTATATTGTGCATTACCCCATTAATGTAGAAAATTCTGAGAAAGTTGTAGAAACGACAAGCGTTGCTAGCTAAGTTAAGTAAACAGGCGATCGCGCCAAAACGCAACGTTAAATCTCAGCCAGTACTAGGAGGTGAACCTGATGTTACACCACACCCACAAAACATCGCAGGACAAGAAAGGGTTAAAGCCTAATAGCAAAAGAAAAACTCTCTTTTTCTCCCTAACTTTTGCCAAGAGACTATTTTGGTGGTTGCTATGGCTGACAATATTGACAACATCAATATATATAGTCTTGGGTTTCGGAAATTTCAAATCTCAGATGGTGCTAGCGGATGTTCAACAATTAGAACTACCAGGAGAAATTTTACATCGCTCCCAGACAAAATTAGACGATCAATCAGGAAATGTGTGGCAGGTTGTCTTATTTAAGCAAGTTTATCCTGGTCAAGCAGTCAGTGTAAATCTTAGGCTAGTGGGGTTTCCGGGTGCTGCGGAACTGTTTCATCCCCAACCTTTAAAAATTACTACTGCTACAGGTAAAGTCTTTAGTGCTGCTGATGTTTTCTTAGAGGAAGCACCAGCACCTACCATTGCTCAGTATGATTTAAAGGATATCTTGCCCAAATTGCCAACTGAACCGTTGCTATTGAGTATACCTCTACCAGGCGATCGCTTCATTAATATCTCAGTCCCTGAATCTGTAGTGCAGGAATGGCAAAAAGTGCTGAATGCTGGAATCAACACATGATTTGCTGGCCAAATCATCATAATCTTTTAAGGCAATTAAGAGTTTTGCTGATGATTATCTAAAAATTAAAAATCGCAGGTTGTGCGAACTACTCCCACATACTGAGTATCGTTATTGCTATTATTTTCTGGGTTAAGAATCACCCACAAACCAGGAGTCACTGAGATGTT
>JBBSOP010000586.1:0-3049 GCA_038259655.1 Chroococcales cyanobacterium | reverse complement strand
TTCTCCTATCGGAGACGCTGCGCGCTAAGCGTAGCTATGCCGCAGGCTTTACGGTGGACGCAGAGGCGCAGAGAGGAGAGAGATGAATAGATTAACCCTATTCATCTGATATGGTTTTGTCTGGATGTCAGACTGATGGGAATGAGACTGCTTTGGCTGGAGTTTTGGTTGGACTGGATTTAACTCCTTGGGCTGCTAAACTTTTGTTACGTCCACCAGAGGGTGCAAGTCTGTCGGGATCAATTACGACATCGATTAAGAAGGGAACGTTTGCAGCTAATGCTTGCTCTAATGCAGCTTCGAGATCTGTCTCTCTGACAACTGCGATCGCTTCGGCTCCCATACCACGTGCTATCATGGCAAAATTTGTTACTGGCATTGTGGCATCTGCACCTGTTAATCCCAGTATTTTCATGCCCTGATGGCACATGTTATAGCGAGCGTCGTTAAGTACAATCCAGATGGCAGGAATTTTGTATTTGACGGCTGTGCTAATTTCGTTGTTCATTAGCATTGCTCCATCACCAACAATGGCTACGGCTTTGCCATTGCGGGCTTGCGCTGCACCTAATACTCCTGTGACGGCGTGACCCATTGCGCCAACTCCGGTGCTAACTCGGTAACGATTAGCTTGGGGGAATTTTAGAAAATGAGTTGACCAAGTAAAGGAATTACCACACTCTGCCATAACTACGGCATCGCTACCCTCAACAATTACCTTTTGAATTGCTGCCATCAATACTTCTGGCCGCACGGGATAATCTATATCTAGATCTAGGGGAACTGCTTCGTGTTCTGGATGAGGTAATGTCTCTATAGAGAGCGAATCAGTCTCTGGCCAATGTTTTAAAAGTTCCTGCAAATAGGTTTTGATATCAGCCCGGACTGCAAAGGTTTCAGCGTGGGGATAAGCTACTCCTGGTACTTCTGGATCTATATCTACATGTACGAAACCTCTGGGGGGAATCATCGCCGGACTCCAAAAGGAAGTCGGTTCACCCAGACGAGTTCCTAGTACAAGGGTGCGGAGGGGTGTTTGCTCTTGCATGTAGGTAAAGACGGAAGCATGGCCACCTAAACCTGTGACACCTATATATTGGGGATGATCTTCAGGAAAAATACCTTTGGCGCGGGGTGAGGACATAACCGCTGCACCAGTTTTTTCAGCGAGTTGGCGAATCTCGTCTGCTGCTTCTCGCGCCCCGTAACCAACCCAAATAGCAAAGGAACCACTAGATAGCAATTCTACAGATTTAGAAATCGCTTGTTTATTTGGTGCGATCGCACTATAAGGTATATCTAGTTGAGGCCAAGATATATCTTCAACTAAACTTGTCTGCACACTAGTAGGAATGCTCAAATGAGCTACAAATCCTCCTGGTTGTGCTAAGGCTAAAGCCAGTTTACGGAAAATCTGCGGTAGTTGGGCAGCAGATTCAATCGTGATTGCATAGTTGAATAATGCTCCCGATGTAAATATTCCCCCACTGGGTAATGTGTAGCTGCTGGTTTCTTGAATTGCCCAGCGTCCGCGATTTGGGGCTGAGGTGCAAGCCGAGACTAAAATTACCTTTGCACCTTCACCACGAGCAGCAAACAAACCCGTTAGAGAGTTAGTGATCCCCGGCCCTGCTGTGGTAAATATGACTGTAGGGCGATCGCTAGCAAAATACGCCTCAACTGCTGCAAAGGCAGCTCCAGTTTCATGACGGAAGTTCAATACTTCTATAGAGCTATTTGATAGTGCGCCCCATAGACTAGCCATCGCACCCCCAGCAACACCAAAAGCGCTACTTACTCCCAATTTGGCTAACATTTGGGCAGTCGCATCGGCGACTGAAGGCGTTGGGTCTGTACCGTCAGGTAAAAAAGGCTGAATCCCATTCTTTCCCGACTTGTCCAACTGACGAGATTCATCTAACGCAGATTCTACATATTTGTTGTGTGGCTCAGTAACGATTAGAGGAGAGTTTGAACCAGTATAATTTTTACTCATTGCTTTCACTTAATTTCAGAAACTTGCACAAAGATTCACTATTTCACGCCCAGACTCTTTGTAATATCTAATACGAACAATCCTGTAATTTTTACGACTACGGCCAAGCTTAGTTGATAGTAAAGATAGCTATGGCTGGCGATCGCTGCTTTAGAGAACTGCTTTCAAGACCATTTAAAAAAAAAACTTTATAAAAAAGCAAAACAATCAAGTCTGTGCTTCTAGAAACCAGAATATCGGATGTGAATACTGATTTACAATGAAAAATCTGTTGATGAGGTTGGCAATTCTTTCGCTTTTGTTACAAAACTAGTCTAAATTCTTATTTAGCTGCGCTGCAAAATTAATGCCTTGCCATTCCTAACAATACAAACCCATATTTGCAATGAAGAATCTGTTGATGGGGTTGTCAAATCTTTCGCTTTTGGGGCGATCGCTACAATTCCTATTTAAATTTTCCAGTAGGTAGATTCATATTTAACGATGGTTATTAAGTTGTGTCACCACGTTTATACAAGTAATCAATCTGGTGTCTACATCCCGAATACCAATTTGATACGAATCTAATCTGCTCTAGCTTTTTTAGCAAAATTTGGTTAGATTTTACTGTCGAAAATTTAAAGCAAAACTAACAAACTTGTCGATTTAATTTGCCAAGACAAGTTATTTAGACTCTGATACCACTAAAGCAACAATACCATAACATCCTTTATCTGATCATTAAATAGTCTTTATGGAAATTTGATATTTTCTTATTTCAATTAAAGTAACTGGCATAGATATTTTATTTCTCCTGTGACAAATCACTAAAGAATCAACACAAATTTTTTGTGGAATCTATTCCCAATGATACATGACTAAACATTAATCTATCTCTTTTTGCAAAAAAAATGTGCTTTTTATGACAATTCATCCATGACATACATGAACACTGGTGCTGATTACAATGCAAAGGTACTCCTTATTACGGATGACTAGACAGATTCTTGTATAGTTAAATTTATGAGACGGTAAGTTAAGAAACATTAAGTCAATAAATTAATCAGCAAAAAC
>JBBSOP010000585.1:0-3057 GCA_038259655.1 Chroococcales cyanobacterium | reverse complement strand
ACAGGACTTACGCAAAACTATAGAAAAACGAACCGCAAAGGACACGAAGTACACGTAAAGCCTACGGCATAGCTACGCTTAGCGCGCAGCGTCTCGCAGAGAAGTTAAGAGGGTTTTAGAGAGTCCTTGCGTAAGTCCTAACATAGTTCAATTATCTTTCTTAATACATCAAAGCTGTGGTTGAGGTAATTTAGAAGGCTGCAAATTTCTGGCTTTATAGAACATTTCTAAACTATCGCGATCGCCTACATAACGCCAGTGCCAAGGCTCATAACTCACACCTTGAGCATTATCTTTGGGAAACGATATTTCAAAACCAAAACGGGCTGCATTCGCTTGTAGCCACTTATAAGCTTTGGTATTATCAAAGTTGGTTTGCACATTAGTTGCTGGTACTGCTCCGTCTCCAATGTCTACAGCGTAACCTGTGTGATGTTCACTATGACCAGGAGGAGCGCTGACAGCAGCTCGTTCAGCTGGAGTTTGATTTCGCTCTTGTCCAACGCCAAAAAATAACGGCTCTTGATCTTTGACGGAACGAAAACCAGAAATTGGCACTAAAATTACACCCGAACTACGTGCCGCTTGTGCCATCGCCCGAAACTTTTCGGCAGCAGTTTTTCGCATCTTGATTCGCCCATCTGCGGTAATTGGCGTTAATTCTGACTCAGGTGCTTCTGGATACGTCAAGTGTCCCAAAATAACATCACCATTATTACCTTGAGGTTTGGCAGAATTACTAGGTTTTGAGGTTGGTATAACAGCAGAAGTTGGCAAAGTTGGAGAATCGGCTGTTTTTTTCGGTGCAATGGCGAAAAACACAAAACCACTAACTACAGCCAACAAAACAAATCCTGCTAGTCCTCCTACCAGCAAAACTAGGGGTTGCAAACGTAATTTAGATGCTGTATCAGGAGTATCGCGTAAAGCAACCGGAATATCGTCACCAGGGCTACCCGATGAATTTTGCGGTTGTCCAGAAAAACCAACTTTATTCAAAGGTCAACTCCTACTTTTGTTCAATATTCATAACAGATTGTAGACTAGAAAAAATAAACATCACAGGTAACATTTTACATCTGTAATTCTTAGGCGCAATCTTGACAAATCTCCTAGAACTATACGTCAAGCTGGTGGGATTAGTCCTAGTCGGATTTCTTTTGGGACGCAAACGACCTACCGCAGTTCCCACTCGTTTAGGTCAATTTCTTTTCTGGGTGGGAGTACCTATAAGCATTGTAGCTTTTCTACGTCAAGCCGATTTATCAGGGCAGATTTGGATTGCACCTGCGATCGCTTATTTAGCTATGTTACTAGGGGCATCTTTGGCTTGGCTAGCAATTCAAGGGCAAGCCTATTTCACAAAGACTATTCCCCAACAATCAACTCAAGGTAGTTTGATTTTAGCGGCAATGGTAGGTAACACAGGCTATCTAGGTTTTCCTATTACCTTAGCAATGGTAGGACAAGAATACTTTGCTTGGGCTTTATTCTACGATTTACTAGGGTCACTATTTGGAACTTATGGCTTCGGTGTGGCACTAGCATCTCATTTTGGTGGCAGTGTTGGCAATTTTAGGCAAATTGCTCAAGCAATCTTAATTAATCCTGCCCTATGGAGTTTTGGCTTTGGCTTGGTACTACGACAAGTGACGATGCCCAATATAGTTGAGTTCTATCTAGAGAAAATGGGTTGGAGTGTCGTTGCTTTATCTTTAGTGTTAATTGGAATGCGACTTTCAAAGCTCAAATCTTGGCACAAGTTACCACAGGCAGGGATGAGTCTGGCAATTAAAATGCTTTTAGTCCCCTTAGTTATTGGTATTGCCCTACCAATTTTTGGTGTGAGTGGTTCCGCCGCCCAGGTAATAGTATTACAGATGGCAATGCCTCCGGCATTTGGCACATTAGTAATTGCCGAAACCTTTAATCTTGATCGTGATTTAGCAGTAACTGCTTTAGCAGGAGGAGCTATGCTATTACTGGTAACTTTGCCGATTTGGCTGTGGCTATTTTGATTTGCGCTACGCGCTTCAGTTGTCAGTTGTCAGTGGTCAGTGACAACTAACAACAAAGGGTAGAGTTTTCATCTGTAATCTTCTTCATCCCTGCGCCTATCTGGACGGCGGCGGCGGCGTGGTCTTTCTTCTCGGTCTTCACGTAAGCGGCGACTAACTTCATTAAAGAAATCTCTTCGCAGACAAGGATAGTCGTTTACCCACAAGTCATGACTGGGGATGTATACATCGCTAAATTCTTCAATAGTGCTTAAATCTGAGCGATTTGACATCACGATCATTTCGGCAATTTGACCACGAGTAATAACTTTGTGAGTCTGGCGAAGTGGTGCTTCAAACTCTACGCTAAATCCGGTGTCATCGCCCACTTCTAAGTTAATCCGCTTTTCCCGATTTTCAACAATCACCAACTCACCTTTGCTGTTGACTGTTTCTTGTTTACCCATCAATCGGTCTGTAATCCACCAATCCAAAATTCGACCCCGGAAAAAGCCGCTGTATTTGTAACGGCGGGTTTTAGCATTGCGGATACTTGCCTGAAATACTGGATACCACAGCCAAAAAAAAGCCCCAAAAACCCCCACCAAAAACACAATTCCACCAAACTCCAATCTAAAGAAAACTCTAATCATGAAAACTGCAGCTATGGTAACTACAGAAATTAACAGCCGTTGCAAAAAGTTGGCAAACTTCCCCCAGTAGTACTTGTATTGTTGGCTAGTGGCAATTAAGGGTATGAGTTGTTCAAATTTCTGGCGGGTCAGTGGGACTAACATAGTTGGGGAGTAGGGATTGGGGAATTTGCAGATTAGAGGATCTTTTCTAATCCATATACTAACGACTTTAGCTGAGAGACTTTACGAATCGCCAGTAAAACTCCTGGCATATAGCAGGAGCGATCGCTTGTGTCATGTCGTAAAGTATAAATTTGACCCGGTGCGCCAAAAATCACTTCTTGATGGGCAATTAGTCCTGGTAAACGCACGCTATGAATCCGAACGCCTTCTTCTGTGACACTGCCTCTAGCTCCGGGTCGTTT
>JBBSOP010000584.1:0-3062 GCA_038259655.1 Chroococcales cyanobacterium | reverse complement strand
CCGTAGGCTTTACGTAATGACAGGCTTCTGGAGCGATCGCACAACCTAAAGCTAGATGACCAAACCAAGTACTAGGGAGAATTTTAAGACTTGTGTGTACACCGTAGCCTTACCAAGGGAGCAAAATCGCAGCTTTGGCGGGGAGGGGTCAAAATAATGTGCGGCTTCACAGAGAATTAGTATTAGACATATATCTTCAGCCCTAACTAATGTGAAAAAGGTAGTTTTGAATAAATCAAATAATAACTGCTAGATCATGAAGATAATCAACAATCAGTAAATTCCAGCAGTTCTTTTTTTGAAAAATGCTTACAACATAATTTTAAGAGGATTAACGAGAATGCAAATTAACTTTTTTTAAGACATAATTCGGAGCTTTTAATCTTTTAATTTTTACTAGCTTTTCTTTGTACTACTTAATGATGCTAACTATACCCTGATCAAAGTTAAGTAACAATATCTTATTTATTACTCATACTTTCTAAAGGCAATATTAAGCATTTGTAGAATCTTTTACGCCTAAAACGTGAAATTATCACCCATTTTACAGCAATAATGACCTAATTATTCCCAGTAAAAGTACTAGTTTATATAAAAAGATTACTTAAAAAACCATACTTTTATTCTTTTAATTTAGCATATTTACTTTATACACACGTGCTTTATATATGTATTTGTAGTGTCATGAATGTGAATTTTTAAAGACGAACTAGCTCTAATTTATACTTTTGATTTTTAAGGCAACATCTACCTGCTTTAACAGTGTTTCTAAAGTATAGGAGTTATCTAACACAACATCCGCACGAGATGCTTTTTCTGCAAGAGATAATTGACTATTGATGCGGGCTTTTGCTTGTTCTTGGCTGAGATGATTTCGCTGTATCAATCTTTGCAGTTGTTGTGACTCAGAGCAACACACAACCCAAATTTCTGTCACTAAATGAGTCATCTTGGCTTCAAACAGCAGAGGGATAACTAACACTAGTGTTTGTGAGGAAGATTGGGCGATCGCCTCCTGAAAACGATCGCCTACATAAGGATGAATCAACTCCTCTATCTTGTTGCGTTCATCTTGACGTTCAAAGATAATTTCGCCTAGTCTTTGGCGGTTGAGGCTACCATCTGCAAGTAAAATTTGTGCGCCGTAACGTTGGGCGATCGCATCCAGAATAGGTGAACCTACACTTACTGCATCTCTAGCATAAATATCAGCATCCAAAATCGGCAGATTGTAAGCACTAGCCAAATAATTAGCTACAGTGGTTTTACCTGTAGCAATACCTCCAGTTAAGCCGATGATGCGTTTCATGTGTATAGCAGGGAATAGGGAACAGCCGTATATCTTAATTACGAATTAGGTTGCCGAGCGAAGTCGAGGTACGAATTACGAATTAATGCTTGAGTTAATCCATCTAAAGTATATTCTTCTGCTTCTACATCTACGCGTCCGAATAAAGCATGACAAGTTTTTGAAGTTTGTGGGCCGATAGAGGCAATACAAACACCTTCTAACTCATTAGCCACAGAGTTTTCAGGAAATATGCTTTGTGTCAACTGACAGAAGAATTGTACAGTTTTAGAACTCGCAAAAGTAATGACATCTATTGTATGATTTTGCAGAGCTAACTTTGCCGAATCTGGGATACTACTAGGGCAGCAAGATTGATACGCTGCGACTTCTATTACCTCTGCACCTTTAGCAGTTAATTCTTTAACTAAAATTTCTCTACCACCGCTTTCGACTCTAGGAAATAAAACTTTTTTCCCAGATAACTCTTCGGGAAAACTGGCCGATAAAGAATCGGCAACAAACTCAGGTGGAATAAAATCAGGTTTGATGTAGCGTTGTTTAAGACTTTGGGCTGTTTTTTCCCCAACAACGGCTATTTTCACACCAGCTAAAGCACGGGTATCTTTCCCTTGGGTATTTAACCTGGCAAAAAAATAGTCTACGGCATTAGTAGAAGTGAGAATTAACCAGTGAAAATCTAGTAAATTAGCGATCGCCTGATCTAAATCTGCCCAACTTGAAGGTGCAGTAATTTCTAAAGTAGGCATTTCAATGACTTTAGCACCTAAGGCAGTCAGGCGATCGCTAAATTGATTCGACTGTCCAAGCGAACGTGTCACTAAAATTGTTTTGTCAGCAAAAGGAAACTGAGTAGATGGAGAGTGGTTGCTTGACATAATTACGGGACTGGGAATTTTAACTATTTTCTCAGGTTGTAAGTAATTGCGTAGCCCCACAACCTCACCAATGACGATGACTACTGGCGAAAGAGATAACCCAGCAGTTTGTTCTAAAATATCACCCAGTTGGGCTGTCCAGATTTGTTGATTAGGAGTACCTGCCCAGCGGATAATCGCAATGGGTGTTAAGCGCGATCGCCCATGTCTAACTAATTGATGTACAATCTCTGGCAAATGTCGTCCGCCCATTAATATTACTAGTGTCTCTAACCGAGATAAAGCTTCCCAGTCTAAAGCTTCCGGTTCATGGGCTGTCAACACGGCAAAACAGCGACTCAAAACGTTATCTGTTAAGGGAATCCCCGCCAGCAAGGGGGCTGCAAGAGCTGAGGAAATGCCTGGGACTACTTCAAATTCACAACCCGATTTTTGCAAAGCTGTAATCTCAGCAGTACAACGCCCAAAAATAAACGGATCACCCGATTTTAGTCTGACAACTTGTTGATTTCCCTGGCAGTACTTAACCAGTAACTGATTAATTTCAGCTTGTGGTGTACTCGGTTTACCACCGCGTTTGCCTACATCTATTTTTAGACAATCAAGGGGGACACAATCTAACAATTGGTCATCAACTAAGGCATCGTAGACTAACACCTGAGCTTGACCCAAGAGATGATAAGCTTTAACCGTCAGGTATGCTACATCTCCAGGGCCAGCGCCTACGAGGTAAACTTTACCTTTTGCTTCAGTCATAATTTCAGGTTAAGTTGACTTGGCGCTTATTTGCTCTAATAGTTGGGCAATCTTCTTAGCCCTTTCAGGTTGGCGCTGTTTTTGCAATAAATCTTTAGCCGTTTGCAGATTAGTTTTTG
>JBBSOP010000583.1:0-3063 GCA_038259655.1 Chroococcales cyanobacterium | reverse complement strand
ATGAGTAATGAGTAATGAGTAATGAGTAATGAGGTAGCAACTGACCACTGACCACTGACCACTGACATTAAATGTTCAACCGTAGCCGCCGCAACTTGGCTCATTGGTTTACCCTCTCAATGGGCAGCATTTTAGTGATTTTTGCTGGCACACTCTACTATCAAGAAACGCTTCAACAATTAGGAGTCATAGATTCACTACTCTATAAAAAAGCTAGGGTAATTGCTGGCAACATCCAGTACAAACTGTATCAGGGCAAAAAACGCGCGATTCTCAAAAATGTACCCCTACTAGGCAACAATCCACCATCGCCAGATAGTGAAATTATTTATGCTCGTTGGTACGATGCTGAAGGTAAACTGAAGCGGTTCTTTGGTGTACCTCCCCAAGAACAGTTAAGCAAAACGGCTGAATTTCAAACTCTTAAAACTATTTATAATTCAGGTTCATCACCACCAAAAGTTATTTGGCTACGTCAACTTACTCTACCCGTGCAGCACAAAGGTAAGTTAATCGGTTATCTGCAAATGGCAATGCCAATGACTCGCGCTCAAGAGTCTCTTAGTAGTTTTCTGCTGTTATTGATATTGACAGTTTTACTAGCTTTGGCAGCTACGAGTCTCATGGGATGGTTCCTAGGAGGACTAGCAATGTTACCAATCCGTGACAGCTATGAACAACTGCAACGCTTTACTGCTAATGCTTCCCATGAGTTACGCGCTCCTCTAGCGGCAATACTCAGTAATGCTCAAGTGGGATTACTCGCTCCTGGCGATCAAGATGCTGCTAAGCATCTGCGTTTGGAAAAGATTGTTACAGTTGCCAAATCGATGAATACTCTGATTGGAAATCTGCTATTTTTAGCGCGTCGGGCGGGATGTTTAGCTCCTGAATCTCTTCAAAAAATTGATCTTAGTGATTTATTAAAGGAACTTGTCAAGTCTCAAACTACTCAAACTGTAGCTCAACATTTAAATTTCAATTGTGATTTACCTCCACAGGAAATTGTGGTAAAGGCAGATCCAGAATTGCTGTATCAAGCAGTAATGAATCTTGTTAGCAATGCTTGTAAGTATACTCCTGCTGATGGATTGGTAGAATTGCGTTTGTTTATTGATTGCCATCTAGCAGTCATTCAAGTTGAAGATAGCGGTATTGGCATTCCCGCAGAAGATTTACCTCATATTTTTGAGCGATTTTATCAGGTAGATAAGCAGCGTCAAAGTTCTGTTGGTGGCTTTGGTTTAGGATTAGCGATCGCTCAACAAATTGTCGCAGCTCATGGCGGTCATCTCAACGTTAAAAGTGAAGTCGGACAAGGTTGTCTGTTTCAAATTGAGTTGCCATTATAGAAAAGTGATGATAATTTTTATAGTTCTTATAAAAGTCAGACAGAAGATAGAAGATAAAATTGACTATAGATAAAGCACCTAACCCCTAGTTCCTTAAACGCTATATTTGTGTGGAATTAGGGCAATATTGGCATAAAAAGTAGGATAAACTATACTATCCTCATGCTACTAAATAATTACGGGATTTTACTGAAATCCGAATGTCATCTTGTAGCATTGCCAAACTTCTCAAGGGTTGCACTACTTCCATGACGGACAATAATGACGATAACGTCGTTAGTTATCAAAAAACTAAAAGTTTTCCTTTTAGTTTAGCTTTAGTATCTCTCATTGGTTTTTCTGTTCTTAATTTAGAATATACCAAACCGATAGTTCCTGTTTTAGGTTTTCATGGCGTTGTTAATCCTCAAAAATCTGATTCTGAATCAAAGTTAGGAGTAATGCATTATCCGCAAAAAGATTTAGAAAAACTTTTAGTTAGTTTAATTAATGATAATTATTGGTTTTTGACATCTGAAGATTTATATGTTTTTTTCTTAACTAAATCTCAAAAAATTCCTGCCGAGCATCGTCATCAAAAACCTATCATGATTTCCTTTGATGATGGTTATAAAACAGTGTATACAAACTTACTACCTCTTTTGTCTAAACTCGAAAATAAATATGGCAAGAAAGTAAAAGTTGTTTTATTTATTAATCCAGGAACTTTAGCTAGAAAAGGAAGTAAAGATTTTACCCACTTGGGATGCCAGGAATTGAGAGAAGGTTTAAAAAAAGGATTTTATGATATTCAATCTCATGGACTAAATCACAAGGATTTGACAACACTCAATCGTGGGCAATTAATTAACGAACTTGTGCAATCTAGAACTGAATTAAGGAAATGTACACAAGATTTAGATCCGAATCAAAAAGTAGCATCTCATTTTGCTTATCCTTATGGAGCTTATAATAAACAAGTAGAATCTTATGTAGCTAAATATTATTTATCCAGTTATTTGTATAATGATGAAATAGTGACTTATGCCTGTATGAATAACTATTATGAAATTCCTCGTTTAATGGTTAATAGACAAAAATCAACTAAACAATTACTAGAGATAGTTAGAGGCATTTTGCCAAAACAGCATAAAGTCAAGAACAAAGAAATATGTCAACAGTAAAGTCTAGAATGCAGCTTAATTATTGAGATAGAATGTTTGTAACATATTACTATACACTAAATTTTCATGTGATAAATTTAACATAAATCATAAACGTTTATAGGAGATGCATCAATGTCAAGTATCTTACGAATAAAGGATATTGGTACTACTATTTTTAAGCAAACACCGCAACAATCAAAAGACCTGAAAAAATCTGATCCGACTTATGTGGCTAGAGCAGGTGATTTATTTCTTGCTTCTGCTGTTGATCGTGATGTAAAAAAATATGGTGGCGATCACTGGAAGGTGGCATTTGAGAAAAAACTAACGCCTAGAGAAGGTGGTGAACCTTTACAAACTTGGTTTGTTTTTCAAGGGGATGTGGAAGAATATAGGCTTGTTAAATAACAAGGATGAGTTTATCTCACGCAGAGGCAAGGCAGCACGTTGGGCGGGTTTCCCGACTTGTAGCGACTGCCGCGCAGAGAGTTAGCTAATGAAACGTGAGTTCGATGAACCTCTCCCCAACCCCTCTCCGCGTCGGCTACGGTGTACACACAAGTACT
>JBBSOP010000582.1:0-3068 GCA_038259655.1 Chroococcales cyanobacterium | reverse complement strand
TCTAATAGTTCTAGATTTGGTGGTATTTCATCGCCATTGTGGGGAAACTCTACTGTTGCCCCGATCCAATAATCTTTGCCACCCAAAGGGACAATATGGACATCATTACCCGTAATTACTGGTTGGAAGTCGGGATTACCTAATGGATGCCTCAAATGTACTTGTAACGCTTGCCCCAAAACAGGGCGAATGTCAATTATTTGGTTTAACTGTGCCGTCAATGGTGTTGAACCTAGTCCAGCGGCAATCACAATCCAATCTGCGGGGATTTTTCCATTTATTGTTTCTACGGAAAAACATTTTGCAGGTTCTTCTTGCTTGTTTGATTCTGGTGTTGGCACATCTAAAACATTCACGCCAAATTTGAAATTAACACCTTTGTGCTGAGCAGCCGTAACTAAAGCTAACGTCAAAGCAGTTGGATCGATCTGACGGTCTTGAGGAGAATAGACAGCACCAGTAATATTAGTGTTATTAACTTGAGGGCAGAAATTCTTGAGTTTCGCTGTGTCCCAAATTTCCAATTGCCAGTTTTGAGAGTGGCGAATTTCTACTAGATTTTCCCATGCTGGGAAATTTTCTTCTTCTAGACAAAGACTGAGGATTCCTTGGCGATTGAAAGGAATTTTACTACCTGTTAAAGCTTCTAATTCAGGAATTAAGGTTTCATAGCGTTGGATGCTAGTTTGTCGCATCTGCCAAGCTCTGCCCTTAATTTTGTGGCTGATTACGCCCATCAAAACGCCAAGAGCCGCCCCTGTAGAGCCTTGGGCGGGTGGTTGACGGTCAATAACTGTGATTTTTAATCCTTCAACTAAACTCAATTCATAGGCGATCGCAGCCCCAACTACACCACAACCGATAATGACTACATTCATGACTTTGATACAAAATTAAAAGTAAAGAGCCAGAAGTTTCAACGTAATTTGTAATTCGTAATTCGTAATTCGTAATTACCAATTGTTAAATTTAAAACTCCTAACTCCTAACTTCTAACTCCTAATTATTAACTCTTAACTTTCCTCTGAGGCACTACTGGTTTCAGGAAGCAGCTGGAGGAATTTGTCGATGTCTGTAAAAGCAGCTTGGGAATTATTCAAGGCAAGCAAAGTATCACCTACTTTTGCAGCTTGATCAATTTTCACCAGATGATTTAACAAGTCTCGCGTGATTTGACGGGCTGTGGGTTGGACTTTAGGCAGCAGGTTAGGAGTGACATAACCCATACTCAGCCTTGCTTCTGTGATGGGGCCATGTATAAAATTACCCACGTCGATCCAATCTTTTCTTTGAATTAGCCGTTGCAGTTCTTG
This sequence comes from Chroococcales cyanobacterium, assembly GCA_038259655.1. Lineage (GTDB taxonomy): Bacteria > Cyanobacteriota > Cyanobacteriia > Cyanobacteriales > Nostocaceae > Halotia. Next base: position 1,755 of record JBBSOP010000582.1, on the reverse strand, counting down.
TGAGCGATCGCGCACAGATTGAATTTCAGGAGCGTGTACCTGGATTCTTTGCAGATCAATTGCTGTGTAAGTTGGCGGTGCAACTGCAACACCAGGGCCACCACAACTAATAAGAAATGTGGCTAATAATACTAGAACTAGTGAAAAAATAGAGCGTTGACGCACCATAAACCGAACTCATTTGTTTACCAATAACAGTGTCACTCTAGTAGTTTGAGTTTGGCGCTGTCAACTGCTTAAAAACCAATCTTCCGGCGTGTGCAGCTACTTTCATCCTTACCAACTTGATAGCCGATCTGAAGCTTTTTCATTAAAAGTAACTGACTAAAAGTAATTTACTGGGGATTCTTGTTAATAGCCTGGAACTGGAGTTCCAGGCCAGGTGTGTTACCCAGCGCTCATGACTCGTGCTGTTGCTAAGGACTCGACTAAGCCACGCACAGCAGCAATCATGGCTACTTCGCTATTGAGTTGGTTAATAGCAGAACCCACACCCACACCAGCTGCGCCAGAGGCGATCGCTAGTGGTACTGTGACGTTAGAAATGCCAGAAGCACACAATACAGGTACAGATACAGCGCGGGAAATTTCATAAGCTGCTGCCAAGGTGGGAGCAGCTTTTTCAATTAATCCCAAAGTTCCAGGATGAGATGGTTGGCTGCTAGTACCGCCTTCAGTTTGAATAATATCGGCTCCAGCTTTTACTAGTTCTTCTGCTAGTTCCACTTGTTGATCTAAAGTCAGGATGTGAGGAACAGTAACAGATAAGGTAATTTCTGGAAGTAAAGCGCGGGTTTGATGAGTCAGTGCCAAAACTTCCTCAGCCTCAAAACGTCTTCCTTGGGCATAAAATGAATCGAAATTGCCGATTTCAATTAAATCTGCACCAGCTGCCACAGCTGCCACAAATTTTTCTGGCTCTACTGCTGATACACAAACTGGTAAATTAATCAAGTTTTTAGCTAACTGAACTAAAGCAGGATTAGCGGCGATATCGACAAAAGTAGCACCACCAAGTTCAGCAGCTTTGATAATAGCAGCGACGCGATCGCTATCAAAGTTATTCAACCCGCTGATCACTTTCAGGACACGGTGGTTATTAAATGCTTGTTGGAGAGTAGAATGCATTGTCATGGTTTTGTCTTTTGCAGCTACGAAAATAAGGTCTATTCTACCGTCCCTCTGTTGAAGGAAGTAAACAAGCAGCCAAAATAACTATGACATTGGCTAAATCTTAATAGTTTTGTCTTTGTTTTGGATTGGCGATCGCTATTTATCGCTTGTAGTAAGGACTTTATTCCTGCTTTTATACAACTTAAATGCTCATTAGCTTACCCTATTTTAACCAAGTGGTGCATACTCACTTGTGGAGTTTTTGCTGTTGGCTTGGAACTGCGATTTACAATAGCGTCTGCACTGCTCCCTTGCCTCTTGGTCACTTAGTCTTCATATCCTATTACCAAACCGTATAATTGCTCTGACTAAATTTTTTCTACCTTAGTTAACAAAAGGATTTTCAATCTTTAGTCCAGCAATTTCTTGAAAGTCCTTAACATTTCTTGTTACTAAAAATGCGTCTTTATATAGTGCAGTAGAAGCAATAATTGCATCAGGAAGCTTAATCTTATACTGTCGTGTCAATTGGATTGTCTGCTCTTCAATTTCTATTAACAAGGGAACTGAGTAAAAATGTGATAATAAATCTTTGATAGCTTGGTCTTCTTCTTTTTATAAGCCTGGAAAACTTAGTAATTA
>JBBSOP010000581.1:0-3096 GCA_038259655.1 Chroococcales cyanobacterium | reverse complement strand
TGTACACCGTAGCCCACTGTGGGGGAGCCAGTGCGTTGCGGTGAGTCTAGCACTGCGAGAGGGTTTCCCTCCGCAGGTGAATGGCGCTCGCGTAGCGTATCCGCAGGATTCACCCGGAGGGGGGTTCCTACGGCAGTCCGTTCAAGTCGGGAAACCCGCCCACACGGCTGCCTCCCCGTTGTAGCAACTGGCGTGAGAGGAATGGAAGCGGGGTTTTTTAGAGCCGTCGAACTCACGTTAAATAAATGGGGATTTACTGTGATAAAACATGCTGTCTAAAGCTTATAAGCTCTGACCTAGAGGGTAATTAATAATATCTTTTGAAGAATACCAGGATTAATTTTGATTGTGCTTATGAAGTCTCCACTACCCACTACACAGATTAACTCCTTTGCTTAGTTTAATAAAAAAGATTCTCAAGACTAATTTAAATGAATTTTACCTCAAGATGGACTATTGCGGATTAAAAAATTTGATGTTGCTGAGTGTACTTTTTTTGAGTTGTAAGTCCTGAAAACCAATATCTATTACTAGCGATAGTGTTATGTAAGCTGAGACAAAGTCACAGTAACAAGATAAATTACCAAAGTTTGTTAGGTTTCTAACCCATAGCAGTTTTTGGAAGAAGCGCAACATTTTAAGTATTGAAAAGTCAGAACAGGACAAACTACTCTTGGCATAGTTATGTATCCTGCTGCCAAATCCTTCTTGGTGTTAATTTACGAGTAATGATTGAAAGCTGCACAACCGACATTTATTTAAAAAGTGGAAAACTATGGCAGCCGAACATAACTTGATTCTTGATTTAACAACTGTTCTAGGAGCCTCAGCGTTGGGAGGGTATCTAGCCAACCGACTGCGCCAACCTGTTCTGCTAGGTTATTTAATCAGTGGGTTAATAGTGGGGCCTTTTGGCTTCAAGCTGTTAAGTGATGTTCCACGAATTCAATCTTTAGCATCAATTGGTGTAGCTTTTTTATTGTTTGCTTTGGGTGTTGAATTTTCCTTAACAGAGTTGAAACGAGTTAAAGACATTGCTATTCAAGGAAGTATACTACAAATTGGATTAACCACAACTTTTGTAGCATTGTTAACTATTTTACTAGGTTGGGTTGAGGGAATTACCCAAGGAATTTTTTTAGGAGCAGTTCTTTCTCTTTCGTCTACAGCGGTGGTACTAAAAACTTTGGCAGAAAGAGGCGAGACGAATACACTCCACGGTCAAGTCATGCTAGCAATTTTAATTGCCCAAGATTTGGCATTGGGTTTGATGTTAGCAATTTTACCTGCTTTGAATCAGCCGGAAAGTATTGGCTTGGCATTAGGTAGCGCCTTGCTGAAAGTTTTAGTATTTTTAGTAGCAGCGATCGCCTTTGGTAGATGGATAGTACCGGGTTTAATTAGCAACGTTGCCGCTACAGAGAGTACTGAGCTATTTATCCTGACTGTGATTGCTTTATGCTTGGGGGTAGCTATAGTCACAGCTAAACTTGGTCTTTCTATTGAAATGGGGGCATTTGTAGCTGGGTTAATGGTTTCGGAGATTGACTATGCAGATCATGCACTAGCAAAAGTTCTACCTTTAAGAGACACCTTTGCTTGTTTGTTCTTTGCCTCGATTGGTATGCTGATCGATCCTGGTGTTTTAATCCAAAATTTTGGGCTAATTTTGGCACTGGTGAGTTTAGTGATGGTGGGTAAAGCAATGATAATTCTGCCCATCATTTTAAAATTTGGCTACTCTCTCAAAACTGCTATCATTACCAGTCTCGGCATTAATCAGATTGGGGAGTTCTCTTTTGTTTTAGCTTTAGCGGGTATGGAACTCAAGCTAATTTCAGAGAGAAATTATCTTTTGCTGTTAGGGACAACGGCAATTACCCTGGTTCTCACCCCAATGTGGCTTAACATTTCACCCCATATAGCATCTCGCCTGATCCAAACGCCATTTTTTGCCCAGTATTTGCGGCAATTTGCAGAACCCAAAATTTTATCTATTCCAGAAACTATTAGTGGTCATGTTGTTGTTGCAGGTTACGGGAGAGTTGGACAAGTTATTGTCAAAATTTTACAAAATCAGGGGTATTTAGTTCTAGTCATTGAAAATAGTGAAGCCGCCATTCAAAGACTGAGAATGCAACGAATCCCCTATATTTTTGGCGATGCCGATTCAGAACTTGTGCTAGAGAAAATCCATTTAGAAACTGCAAAAGCCTTGGCAATTGCCTTACCCGATCCTGCCAGTTCTCGTTTGCTTTTACAACGGGCTTTAGCGATCGCGCCAGAATTAGACGTAATTGCACGCTCACATCATAATCGTGAAATTGACCTTTTAACTCAAATGGGTGCTAAAGAAGTCGTACAGCCAGAATTTGAGGCAGCACTAGAGTTAGGCGCTCATTTACTAGCAACTTTAGGAGAGCCAGTCAATCAGATCCACACCGTTATTACTGATATTCGCACCGACAGATATCGCAGTATCCGACCAGAATAAGAAGAGAGAGGGTAGTAAGTAGTAAGGACTTTAGTCCTTTTTTTTCAGATATGCATCAAGAACCAAAGACACGGCAAAATTAAAATTTTTCCACTCCTTCAAACTGCTTCATATTTGTAGCATTTGCAGCCTCCCCACAAGTACGGGGTGTAGGGAATATCTTTCCAGGATTTGCTAAACCTTGAGGATTAAATACTTGTCGTATCCATTGCATAGTTTCTAAATCAGTAGCACTAAACATATCTGGCATATAACATTTTTTATCGGCTCCAATGCCATGTTCACCAGAAATACTACCACCGACTTTTACACAAAGTTTGAGAATTTCTCCTCCCACTTCTTCTACTTTTTCTAATGCACCATGTACAGAATTATCAAACAAAATCAATGGATGTAGATTGCCATCACCAGCATGAAATACATTAGCAATACGATAACCATACTTTTGACTTAAAGCTTCAATTTCTTGAAGGACATAAGGCAACTGAGTCCGGGGAATTACGCCATCTTGCACATAATAATCGGGACTTAAATGCCCAGCCGCAGCAAAAGCAGCTTTCCGACCTTTCCACAATTTCAATCTAGTTTCTGGGTCACTAGCA
>JBBSOP010000580.1:0-3100 GCA_038259655.1 Chroococcales cyanobacterium | reverse complement strand
TTCGATGAACCTCTCCCCAACCCCTCTCCGACGCGGAGAGGGGCAGAAATTCACTAGTTTTGAACGAAAAAATCAAGGTTTCAAAGCCTCTCCCACCGTGGGGGAGCCAGTGCGGTCTGGGGGGTTTCCCCCATGAGCAACTGGCGTTGAGAGGAATGGAAGCGGGGTTTTTAAAGCCGTCGAACTCACGTTAATTTAATATTACTTGCCGCAAAGACGTGGTTTATAAATTATCGTTTCCACTGTTGTTGAGGGTAGATATGTCTACAAGATGGCTTCCCATTAACTTATGCAGAGTCCACCTTGCAAATCAGGATAAAATCCCCCAGTAGCCAAAAATATATTTTGGTAGCTGCTTCCCCAGATAAAATAGTTAACAAATGTTGCCTACTAGCCTAGCGGACTCATGATACCTTCACAAGATGTAGACACTATACCTACTCCCGATATTGACCCAGAAGAATATAACAACTCGGAAAATGATCCTTTTGATGAGTTGCCAGGAGAGGTCGAAATGTCTTTGTTCGACCATCTAGAAGAGTTACGACAGCGGCTTTTCTATTCGCTGATTGCTGTAACAATTGGTGTTATCGGCTGCTTTGTTGCCGTTAAGCCGATTGTGCAGTTATTGGAAGTCCCAGCGCAAGGAGTAAAATTTCTCCAGCTAGCTCCAGGAGAATATTTCTTTGTTTCCATCAAAGTTGCTGGGTATAGCGGTTTGGTACTTGCTAGTCCTTTCATCCTTTACCAAGTTATCCAGTTCGTTCTGCCTGGATTGACTCGCCGCGAACGTCGCTTACTGGGGCCTGTGGTTTTGGGGTCAAGCGTATTATTTGGTGCAGGGTTAGTATTTGCCTATTTGCTCCTCATCCCCGCAGCTTTGAGATTTTTTATCAGTTATGGAGCAGATGTAGTAGAGCAATTGTGGTCAATTGATAAATATTTTGAGTTTGTTTTGCTGTTGTTATTCAGTACTGGTTTAGCATTTCAAATTCCGATTATCCAACTTCTGCTCGGTAATTTAAATATTGTTTCTTCTGAAAGAATGGTAGCAGGTTGGCGTTTTGTGATTATGGGAGCAGTAGTTTTAGGAGCCATCCTCACACCTTCCACTGACCCCCTAACCCAAAGTCTGTTAGCAGGGGCAGTGCTGGGGCTGTATTTTGGTGGTGTTGGTTTAGTTAAGCTCACAGGTAAATAATGAGGTATATCTCGTTGAGATCAGGGACTAGGGGCTAGAGATTATGTACCTGATGTCATTGGGAACTGCTATGGCTATAATTGCTTTGCTGACATGCAAAATTCAAGCATGAATTTTAACTTTTAAATAAGTGTCAAAAATGCGAGCGCTTTGGTTTAAAAAGAACCAATGATCATTCCAGCTAGCAATATAAAACCAATCCACACATTTTGCCGAAACATTCTACCGTAAGCAGAATTAGGCAAGTCTAGTTTTCGTAATTGCAGAAACTGCCAAAACCAACTTATAGTACCAATTGCTAAACTGATCCAAAAAGCCAGCTTCAGGTGAATAGAAATACCTAACCAAGCCAGAAAAATAATTGTGCCAGCAAAGAAAATGCCAATAGCAAAAGATGCGTAATCCCCAAAAAATAAGGCACTAGAGTTAACACCTATACGTCGATCATCCTCGCGATCGCTCATGGCATAAACAGTATCAAATCCCAATGTCCACAATATAGTCGCCCCCCACAATAACCATGTTGCAGGTGAGAGGTTTTGCGTAACTGCACTCCAGCTAATTAATACGCCAAACCCCCAAGCAATGGAAAGGACTAGCTGTGGGACTGGAAACACCCGTTTTGCCCCTGGATAAAGCAAAATTACAGGCACTGCTGCCACACATAACCAGAAACTTAAGGGGTTAAGATAAAATGCCAGCCCTGCTGCACATGCCATTGCGATGATCGCAACTACAATACCAACTTTGATTGAAAGAGTACGAGAAGCAAGGGGGCGATCGCGGGTTCTCTCTACTTGTGGATCTATATCTCGATCCCACAAGTCATTGACTACACACCCCGCTGCACTTGTGGCTAGAGTACCTAAGATAATAACGCCAACCAGAGGTAAAGGTGGTTTGCCTGAGGCTGCCAAAAAAACAGCCCAAAGCGCAGGAATCATTAAAATTAATCGTCCTTCTGGTTTATGCCACCGCAAAAGCCGGACAATGACTAACCATAAAGCTTCTGGGTTGCGTTCTGGCGTACTCAACATAGAAATTAAAAACTAAACTTTAGCATTTTATCAGCAGTGGGGAGAGCAACTAACTCATATATAGCAATATTTATCCTTAAAGAGAGAATCAAAGGTATGCAAGTATGGTAAATATATCGTGACTGAAGAAATGTTTTTGCTCAAATTTTTAAGGGCAATATTCAAGCCCATCCATGCTCTCAAAGTTTTAAGTAGAACATTGTTCTATTTGAGCGAGGAAAAACTTGGGTAACAGAAATTATGATTCAAGCCTTACGTGAACTAGTAACCTTTGAAGATTTTGCAGCGTGGCGACCCGAAGGAGGAAGGTACGAATTACATGATGGCGTGATTGTTGAAATGGCACAACCAGCGGGAGACCATGAAGACGTTGTTGGTTTTATAGCAAGAAAACTAACAGTAGAATTTGACCGATTAAATTTACCTTATACAATCCCCAAAACTGCACTGGTAAAACCTTTGACCTCGGAATCTGGTTACTCCCCAGATGTTCTATTACTCAATCGCCCTAATTTAGTGAATGAGCCGCTATGGAAAAAAGAATCAACTGTAAGCCTTGCAGCATCAATTCCTTTGGTAGTTGAGGTAGTTAGTACTAACTGGGATGATGATTACTACACAAAACAGGGTAAATACGAGGGTATTGGCATTCCTGAATACTGGATTGTAGATTATCTCGGTCTAGGCGCTAAAAAGTTCACTGGCAACCCCAAACAACCTACTATATCTATTTATCAATTAATTGATGGTGAATATCAAGTTACTCGCTTTAGAGGCGACGACCGCGTTGTATCACCTACTTTCCCCCAATTAAACCTGATTGCTCAACAGATTTTTCAAGCTGGTAGTTCCCAGGTGTAGC
>JBBSOP010000579.1:0-3103 GCA_038259655.1 Chroococcales cyanobacterium | reverse complement strand
GAGCAGCTTTTATCTAACAAAATGGGATTGGACATCAAACCTCTGACGGCTGATGACCTATGGGAACATATCTGGAAGCGATTTAATGATACAGAGCCGATAGAGATTCCCCAGTTAATTCATTTAGATGAAAATGGACTGCACGAACAAGTTTCTTCCGACCTAGATAGTAGTAAATTATTGATAGAGAACATCCACAGTACAACTTTGCTGATGGAGTCTAATGTACCAAGTGCCGATCGCCGTTGGATTAATGTTAAAAATCGTTACATTGGCGCATTAACTTTTTTAGAAAAACCCGGTGGTTGGTCGAATAAATTTGCCCAACTGCGCTATTTTTGGGAATTACTGGCTAGAGAAACAGTAGTAGATACAGAAATTTTTTGTCAGTTGACTGCGGCAAATCCAGCATTTGTCAAAACTACCCTGCAACGAGTGCTAAAGCAGTCAAACATGACAGCGATGATGGCTCAAGATAAAAGCAAAACTATTGATGTCAACGCTCAATTAAAGTTAAAGAAATCGGTAGCAGCCCAAGAACAGTTATATGAAGGAGCAGTACCGATTTATGCAGGTATAGCGATTTTCGTGCATCGTTCTAGTGTGGGAAAATTAGATGAAGCTACCAGATACATTGAAAACTGCTTTCAACGTCCAGCTCAGGTAGTTAGAGAGACAGAATATACCTGGAAAATTTGGCTGCAATCTTTACCAATAGTTTGGGAGGGTTTATTAGTCAAGCCTTTTAACCGCCGTCAGTTGTATTTAACGAGTGAAGTTCCGGGGTTAATGCCTTTAGTACTGACTAAAGCTGGTGATAATAAAGGCTTCGAGTTAATTGCCGAAGAAGGAGGCACACCCGTACATCTAGATTTATTTAACCAACACAAAAATTTAGCATTATTTGCGACAACTCGTGCTGGTAAATCAGTTTTGGTGTCAGGAATTTTAACTCAGGCTTTAGCTCATGGTATTCCTGTAGTGGCGTTAGATTTCCCGAAACCAGACGGTAGCTCGACATTTACTGACTATACCGAATTTATGGAGGGGAATGGAGCATATTTTGATATTTCCAAACAAGCAAATAATTTATTTGAACAGCCAGATTTGCGATCGCTCTCTTCAGAAGAACAGCGCGATCGTATACTAGATTACACTGCCTTCCTAGAATCAGCTTTAATGACAATGATTTTAGGATCATCCACTGAAAACCAACTGCTAGCGCAAACTGTGCGTTCCCTACTCAACTTAGCTTTAGGAGCATTCTTTGCTGATGAAGGAATCAAAGAACGCTATCGTCAAGCAATGGCGGGGGGATTTGGTTCTCAGGCTTGGCAAAAAACCCCCACTTTAAAAGATTTTCTCTACTTTTGCTCACCCGAACATCTGGTATTAGATTCTCTCAGTGGCAGAGTTGAAGATGCTCTTAGTCAAATTCAACTACGTCTGCGGTTTTGGCTTTCTAGTCGTGTAGGGCAATCCATCTCTGCACCAACTAGCTTTCCCACCGATGCTCAACTTTTGGTTTTTGCTCTGAGAAACTTATCAGATAACGAAGATGCAGCAGTTTTATCGTTAAGTGCTTACTCCGCAGCATTACGACGGGCGTTAAGTAGTCCAGCTTCCATCTTCTTTATTGATGAAGCCCCAATTTTATTTGAATTTGACCAAATATCTGACTTAGTGGGCAGAATTTGTGCCAACGGTGCAAAAGCTGGGATTAGGGTAATTTTATCAGCCCAAGACCCTGATACCATCGCCAAATCGAAAGCAGCATCGAAAATTTTGCAAAACTTAACAACACGATTAATAGGACGCATTCAGCCAGTTGCAGTAGATAGTTTTATCAGTATCTTGAAATATCCCCGCGAAGTTATTTCTCGGAATGCCACAGAAAGCTTCTTTCCTCGTAGAGAAGGCGTTTACAGCCAATGGCTACTAGATGATAATGGCATTTACACTTTCTGCCGCTATTATCCAGGTTACGAACAATTAGCAGCAGTGGCGAATAATCCGAATGAACAATCTGCACGCAAACAAGCGATGCAAGATTATAGCAATAAATACGAAGCGATTTCTGTCTTTGCACGCCAGTTAGTAGCTTCGCTGCGAGGCGGTTAATAGTAATTGAAAAAGTGACACATGATTTTAGTTAACTAAATCCAGGTTATAGATTTATGCGGAAAACTATCCTTCTAACATTTGGTCTGTCATTTCTAATAGTCTTACCAGCAATGGCACAATTAGGCAATGTTTGGACTGATTTTCAATCATATTCTGTAGATTTGCAAAACTATTTCAGAAATAATCTCAGTGAAACTTTAAAACCTTTAGAAACTAGATCTCAAAGTTCTTTAACTGGCGCAACAGGAGATTTGAATATACCTAATCCGATTGCGGCTGGGCAACAAATTCAAAATGATTTAATTCTTAACTCCGTATCAGATAAATTTGAGAATAATCCAGCAGTAAGATCAGCATCAATTAGTAATGAAATCAATCGTTTTCTAACCCGTGGCTCTATAGATGGTGTTCTGGGTACAAATGGACAAAAACGATTAAAAAATAAGTTGGAAAATACTGAAAGGATTGTGAAAAATATTGATGACTCTGTTAAAGAAGCTGAAGAAGCTAATCAAAGTATATTTGATATTCTCGATAATCCCATATTAAGAGAGGCTAAGAACCAGGTTGAACAATTAACAGCACAGGCAAATGCAGCTCAAGCTAATTTACTGTTGCAAAGTATTAAAATCCAACGTGATCAATCCAAAATGATCAGCGAAACACTTGCTCAAACGGTACAAACAAATCAGTCTTTGCAATACTCTAACTTGAATTTAGCAAATATTTCTCAGCAGATGGAACAGTCAAATCGCGCTCGCCGAGTAGATGGTTCAGCAGAAGCAGCAAGACTTTTACGCACTACTTCTCAAATGGATTTATTTGGGAGAGAAACCGAAAACTAAGTTGGCGATCAAAATTTAATAGTTTATGCAAAGATACAAACCAACACGACTAAAATGATGCAAAAAAATGTAGGTTGGGGAGCCACTGCGTTGGACGGGTTTCCCGGCTTGAAGCAAGTGGCGTTTGACGTAAG
>JBBSOP010000578.1:0-3106 GCA_038259655.1 Chroococcales cyanobacterium | reverse complement strand
GATCTAGTAATTCTTGGTCAAGAGCATCTAAGCCTAACAACTTTGGAGCAATCGCCTGTTGGACGTTCTTGACCGCCTGAAGTACCCCTTTGCCCCCATAACGGCTTTTATCACCATCACGTAGTTCATGCGCTTCAAAAGTGCCAGTAGAAGCACCACTGGGAACCTGTGCTAGTCCCATAACACCGTTAGCTAAATGTACTTCGGCTTCAATTGTCGGTCTACCCCGCGAGTCCAAAATTTCGCGGGCTGCGATCGCTTCAATGGCAGTATCTAGAATATTACTCATCTATCCTTTATCCTTGTTTTTGTTGATTACGTACAAGTCCAGTGGCTCAACCCAATCGCTAGCATAGATGTTTAATCCACTCTGTCGGCTGAGATTAAAGAAGATTTCCAGAGTTAAGGTAAATCGATGGCGAATGCGTGGACTTTGGATTTTGAATTATTTTTTGGTTAAAAGTCAACTGAAAGTCTGACTTAGGTAGAAATGGTGCGGCAACTTGCTGTATTGAGGTTCGGCAGATTCTCAACCTTAAGACTTTAAGCTTTGTAAAATGTTGATAGATAACAATACTGAACTGAATACAGAGAAAAGGTCAATATGCGATTACTACACACAATGCTGCGAGTGGGCAACCTTGAAGAGTCCTTGAAATTTTACTGCGAAATCCTGGGAATGAAATTATTGCGGAGAAAAGATTATCCAGGAGGAGAATTTACCTTAGCTTTTGTTGGCTACGGCGATGAAAGCGACAATTCAGTATTAGAACTTACTTATAACTGGGGAGTAGAAAAGTACGAGTTGGGTAATGCTTACGGTCACATTGCCCTTGGTGTTGATGATATTTATGCTGCGTGTGAGGAAATTAGGAATCAAGGTGGTAAAGTGGCGCGCGAACCAGGCCCCATGAAACACGGTTCAACAGTAATTGCGTTTGTGGAAGATCCAGATGGGTATAAAGTTGAACTGATTCAATTGGCTAATTCCCCATCAGAAGTGGAAAGTCGTGAACGAGAAAAGGTGAGCTAGCGCGGTCACTAGCGAACCCCGAAGGGGTAAAAAGATAACATTGCCACAGCACTATCTGGCAAAGTCACCTCATAACGGTGTTTTCGTTTTAAATTAGGGAATAGGTAATGAGTCGAACTCTCACCTATTCCTAGTCCCAAACTGCAACCGCAGATACACGCGGATATACGCTGATCATGTTTGGATAATTATTTGGGGAGTGATACTGGGAAAGTTATGAAGGATAAAGCATCAGGGATCAAGTATGAAATTTTTCAGTCAACTCTGCTCCACAAGAATGCCTCTAGCATTAGCCGAACAGCCCGCCTTGCTTTTAGGAAGCTGCTGACACCCCAGCATTAAAAATCTTTAGCCTTCTAATACCCAATCTTTACACTAAACTTCAAAACCTCAAATCTCACATTAAAATTCGTAAAGATGCAGCCTACAGATCCTAATAAATTTACTGATAAAGCCTGGGAAGCAATTGTAAAATCTCAGGATATAGTCCGTGCATATCAACAACAGCAATTAGATGTTGAACATTTAATCATTGCCCTGTTAGAAGAACCTACTAGTATCGCCATCCGCATCCTCGCTAGAGCCGAAATCGATCCCATCCGCTTGCAACAACAACTAGAAGCATTCACTAAACGTCAACCTAAAGTGGGCAAAAGTGATCAGCTTTATCTCGGTCGTAGTTTAGATGTAATGCTCGACCAAGCCGAAGAAGTTAGAGAGAAAATGAAAGATGATTTCATCTCCATAGAACATATTCTCTTGGCTTTTGCTGAGGACGATCGCATCGGACGGCGAGTACTTAAGAGCTTTAATGCAGATAACACCAAGCTAGAAGCTAGTATTAAAACTGTACGTGGTAGCCAAAAAGTGACAGATCAAAACCCAGAATCTCGCTATGAAGCTTTACAAAAATTTGGTAGAGACTTGACAGAACAGGCCAAAGCTGGAAAGCTCGACCCAGTAATTGGCCGGGATGACGAAATTCGGCGGGTAATTCAAGTCTTGTCACGGCGTAGCAAAAATAACCCAGTGTTGATTGGTGAGCCGGGAGTCGGTAACACTGCGATCGCCGAAGCTTTAGCCCAGCGCATGGTTAATGGTGACGTTCCCGAATCCCTGAAAAACCGTCAATTAATTTCTTTAGATATTGGTAGTTTGATCGCTGGGGCAAAATTACGAGGAGAATTTGAAGAACGTCTCAAAGCAGTTCTGAAAGAAGTTACCGAATCTAGCGGTCAAATTGTTTTATTTATTGATGAACTCCACACCGTTGTCGGTACTGGTTCTAGTCAACAAGGGGCAATGGATGCCGGAAATTTGCTCAAACCAATGCTAGCGCGGGGAGAATTGCGTTGTATTGGCGCAACTACCTTAGACGAGTTCCGTAAACACATTGAAAAAGACGCAGCCCTAGAACGCCGTTTTCAGCAAGTATTTGTCGATCAACCCAGTGTGGAAAACACTATTTCTATTCTGCGGGGTTTGAAAGAACGCTACGAAGTTCATCACAACGTCAAAATTTCTGATTCGGCATTAGTGGCTGCGGCTACTTTATCAGCGCGTTATATTAGCGATCGCTTCTTACCAGATAAAGCCATTGATTTAGTAGATGAAGCCGCCGCCCAGTTGAAAATGGAGATTACCTCCAAACCAGCGGAACTAGAAACCATTGACCGCCGCTTGATGCAGCTAGAAATGGAAAAGCTATCATTAGCTGGAGAAGAAAAGAGTATTTCCCCAACTAAAGAGCGTTTAGAGCGAATTGAGCAAGAAATCGCCGATTTAACGGTCAAACAGCAAGAATATAACGAGCAATGGCAAGGCGAAAAACAATTATTAGAAGCTATCAGCACCCTGAAAAAAGAAGAAGATGCCCTGCGGGTGCAAATTGAGCAAGCAGAACGCGCCTACGATTTGAATAAAGCTGCTCAATTAAAGTATGGCAAATTAGAAGGAGTGCAGCGCGATCGCGAAGCTAAAGAAGCCAAACTTTTAGAAATTCAAAGCCAAGGTTCTACCCTGTTGCGCGAACAAGTCACAGAAGCCGATATTGCCGAAATCGTCGCCAAGTGG
>JBBSOP010000577.1:0-3126 GCA_038259655.1 Chroococcales cyanobacterium | reverse complement strand
TCGTTACTTCCAGCCATGCGAGAAGGACGGCACATTTATCGGCGGGGTGTCCGTGCTATTCAAGGACAGAATATTGAGATTTTCACCCGCAAACCGCGTCCTATTAATACTGATGGTGAAATTACAACATACACACCTGCCAATTTTCAGGTTGTCCCAAACGCTGTAGCTATTTTAGTACCTCCAGTTGAAACGTTTTGAGTATTAAATTTTAATCTTTAGTTAAACTATATCTGCGGTAAATGACAATTTGATATGATTAAGAATAGCTGTGGGTGCATTTTTATGAATACTTGTATTTGTATATTGAATTATAGGTGGGTATTGTGGCAATTCACCTCAACTCACGCCAAGTGCATTTGAGATTTTCTCAAGAAATTAAATCCTTGCTGCAACGCTTAACCGAACAGCAATTGAGTTTGGGCGAAATTCTGGCAGAAACTTGCGAACGGGGTTTTAGTTTAGTCATTGCATTATTAGTTTTGCCTTTTTTGCTTCCCATGCCACCGGGATTAACAGGGCCTTTTGGCGGGGCTTGTTTGCTGTTGTCAGTACAGATGGTTTTAGGTAGACATTCGCCTTGGCTACCTCGAAGAATCGCCCGTTATAAATTTCCTCGTCCTTTTGCTCAGTTACTTTTAAAAAACCTGCAACGTCTCACCAAAATTTTAGAGAAAATTGCCCGTCCTCGACTGAAGAAAATAGCTAATAATCCTTTAACTTGGCGAATTAATGGGTTTTGTATCTCTTGGTTGACAATATTACTAATTTTACCAATTCCCTTTACAAATCCCATACCTACAATAGGTATTTTACTTTTGGCAGTTGCTACCATCGAAGCTGATGGTTTACTAATTTGTATTAGCTACGTAATTACTGCTTTAATTACATTGTTATTTGGCTTTATTGGTTATGCTTTGTGGTTAGCTCCTAGTTTGCTACCATCTATATTCAGATTAGCTCAACTTTAATCTTCGGCCTTTTCAACCCGAAAGGGAATTGTAATTGCTTGTTGCTGTAAAGCATCCATAAAAGTTTTTCTTAGAAGACGCTGGATTTGAAGATGCTTTTCTGGCTTTACCTTCGTTAATGTACGAAGCAACAAATTAACTTCCCCAAGGCTCTCTACTCCATCCACACATCTGGGTTACTGGCTTTTAACTGTTCTCCTACTTTCTCAATCACTTGGTAAATATGAGTCAAGTTAGAGTCATAAGGCACACTAACTTCTACCACTTAAATTGGTATAAGTCTTAATTTTAATGAAAAATATTATTACTCTCGCATTCCTGCATACAGCAGTCGTACAAATAAGCGGACACCATCATCATTATTCAAAGTTGCATAAGATGGAGGCTCACTGTTACCACCAAAAGGTGGAGGCTGTAATTTAATTTAGGGTGCATCTACTATATATGTATCCATAAAAACTCTACCTGTATCCGGCAAAATTGAAAAAAAGTCCAGATACATGGCAGCAGATGTTTCTATCACTGCCTAACTGGCAATTGTCGTTTCATAATCATCTAGCAATCTAACTAGTTATTTATATTTAGGTAGGTAGTTTATTTGATACTAACGCATAGTAAATAATCTGCGATCGCCTCTCAGCTACCGTAAGTTTCTTATATTTACTTTACAAACCTGCCAACAAATGTTGTCCCTGGTGTGAAAAATAAGTTATTTGCTAAAGCTGTAAAATTTACACCTAGAAAAATGGTGGTAAAAATAGCAAGAGGTATGAATAGGAAGTAATAAAAGTTAACTATTTTCTAGCCAAAAATCCTGTGTGATGTTACGCTAAAACATTTTATATTCGGTATCAGATCACCAAGTATTATTTAAATATTTTTTTACTTTTTTAATTCATAACAACCCTTACAATATAGTTACTAAAAATTGAAGGGATTAAAGTCAAAAATGTAAAGTTATTTGTAAACTTGCATAAATCCCTCATCATTGTCCGTCAATTCTGTGACAGTCAGTTATTGCTAAAGAAACTTTAGCAGTATCAGATAACTCTGTTTTCAAACTTGAATTTTTCATAAAAAATTATCAGACATGTCCTTTTATTTGCGGTATTTACGGAACCGCCTGAAATGCTGTTGAAGTACAACAGCAGTAGGATCACTAAAACTCCGCTTTAATTTGTTTGATCAGCTTTTTCCCTCATCCTGAATGTAGGTAAAGCTTATTTTGCTATGTCCACAATTTTACAGGATTGATATTATGACTCGTTTATCAAGCCCTATTGAAAACTTAAAAAATCACTATACAGTGGTGATTGTTGGTTCTGGCTATGGCGGCGGTATTGCTGCTTCGCGCCTAGCAAGAGCTGGACAACAGGTGTGTGTACTAGAGCGAGGCAAAGAATTTCAACCAGGTGAATATCCCAATACTGACACCAAAGCCGTAGGCGAAATCCAAGTAGATTTACCTACGAAACGTATTGGTTCACGTACAGGCTTGTACGATTTTCATGTTAACCGAGATATTAACGTCTTCGTTGGTTGTGGGTTGGGTGGCACATCCCTAGTTAATGCCAACGTTTCATTACAAGCCGAACCCCGTGTGTTTAAAGATCAGCGTTGGCCTCAAGAACTGCGTGATGATGTAGATACCCTAATAGCAGAGGGTTATCACCGTGCAGAAGAAATGCTTAAACCCTCCTCATATCCAGAAGAATTTCCGCCTTTGCCAAAATTACAAGCCTTAGAAAAATCTGCTGAGTACTTAAACGAAAATTTTTATCGACCACCCATCAATGTAACTTTTCAAGATGGGGTGAATCATGTAGGTGTAGAACAAAAGGCTTGTAATCTCTGCGGTGATTGTGTCTCAGGCTGCAACAATAAAGCCAAAAATACTGTGTTAATGAATTACCTGCCTGATGCTAAAAACCACGGTGCAGAAATCTATACACAAGTATCCGTGCAACGAGTTGAACAGCAGGGCGATCGCTGGTTGGTTCACTTCCAACTGCTCAACTCTGGACAAGAAAAGTTCAACGCTCCGACAATGTTCGTGAGTGCAGATATTGTTGTGTTAGCAGCGGGTACTCTTGGTTCCACAGAAATTTTACTGCGATCGCAACAAGCAGGTTTAGCACTGTCTCAACAATTAGGA
>JBBSOP010000576.1:0-3134 GCA_038259655.1 Chroococcales cyanobacterium | reverse complement strand
TTCGCGATAGAACATCGCGAACCACTCTTTCTTTTCCACATCCCGTGAAAAGTCAGGTACTAACTCGCATTTCAACGTTTAATAGATTACTACAAAAATTGGCATTTTCAAAACTATTAGTAAATTTATTTAACCTGATTAATTACTCTAGATAAATAATAATATTCAAATGCTTAAGTTAAGATAAAAATGCCGATTAAGTAGAATCAAATAATGTTAAGTTTATTTGTTTGACGTTTGTAATGTTATAAATCAATAAAAAATTACAATATTAAATTAAGACACCAATAAAATATTTAGCCTCTGCTGGGCTAAATACATAAATGCGGGGAAACCAGTTATTTAATATATATGTAAAGTTAATTTATTAAATATTTGTGGGAAAAGTTTATTAATTGACAATGAACATTTAAATATTGGTAGAGACTGCCCGCGAAGCAAAAGCATTTTAATTGTGACTCATATATAGTGTTTCTACTTCCTTGTTATTTCCAGTTGAAGGAGTTTACTTCATACCAAGTCAAAAAAGTGCAGAAAAGACCATTTGAGCGATCGCTAAAGATGCTTAAGTATCTGAGTATCAATTTTTGCACTAATTTAAGTATTATCACTATAAATATATCAGAAATCCCCAATCCCATCATGATCTAAGATTGTTGGGTATTGTATATCTCAACGATCGCCACCAAACTAATGATCGAAGTTGAACATCTAAGTAAAACATACGGTTCTACCCCAGCGATTACTGATGTGACTTTTAGCGTCGAACCAGGGGAAATTTTAGGGTTTTTGGGGCCGAATGGGGCTGGTAAAACTACAACCATGCGAATTTTAGCAGGTTATTTACCAGCGACAAATGGCTCAGCTAAGATTGCGGGCTTTGATGTCCACGAAAATTCTTTAGCAGTGCGTCAGCGAATTGGCTATTTACCAGAGACACCGCCGTTATATCCAGAAATGACGGTGGAGGGATTTTTGCATTTTGTCACCCGAATTAAAGGTGTACCCGCGGGCGATCGCCATGCTAAAGTCCAAGCAGCGATCGCCCGCTGTAACTTACAAGAAAAACAACGGGTAATTATTCGCAAACTTTCTAAAGGATATCGCCAAAGAGTTGGTATCGCTCAAGCCATAGTCCACGATCCACCAGCAATTATTTTAGATGAACCCACTGTAGGACTTGACCCCCGGCAGATTATCGAGGTGCGAAATTTAATTAAAAGCCTCGCTGGGACTCATACCATTATTCTGTCTACGCATATTTTGCCAGAAGTGAGCATGACCTGTAACCGCGTAGCTATTATCAATCGCGGCAATGTCGTAGCAACTAATACGCCAGAAAATTTGATGACACAGTTGACAGGTGGCTCAGGATACGAAATTGAAATTGCCGGATCAGCCAATTTAGCCAAACAGGTATTACAAAATGTCGCGGGTGTGAGTTTGGTAGAATCAATTCCCACATCTGGAGCGCACAATCATTTCACACCTCAAGACAATCGTGCTTATTTACGAGTCATATCGCAACCTGGAAGTGAACCAGGACAAGACATTGCTACAGCCTTAGTACGTGCAGAATTTGGTTTATATGAAATGCGGCGTGTCAGCGCTACCCTAGAAGATGTATTCTTGCAACTGACTAGAGAAGAAAAACAATTTGATTCTGAAGTAGATTCAACAGCCAATGAAGGAGAAGCCGCATAAATGGGTATAGTACTGAGTAATATTATTGCCATTTATCGCCGAGAATTACAGAGTTATTTTACCTCGCCTTTAGCTTATGCGATCGCTGGCGTATTTTGGTTCATTGCTGGGTTATTCTTTGTCATGATTTTGCTAGGACCAGATGGAATTTTGGCAGCAGTCACAGCCATAGATTTACAAGGACAACAACTAGGAGTACCTGTACCACCGATAGATGTTCCCTACGAATTTATCCGGGCATTTTTAGATCGGATGGGTTGGCTATTGTTGTTTATCTTGCCTATTCTTTCAATGGGACTGTACGCCGAAGAACGCAAGCGCGGCACATTGGAACTTTTAGCCACCTCACCAGTCACTAACTGGGCGGTAGCTGTGGGGAAATTATTAGGAGTGCTAACATTTTTTACCACAATGGTTTTGCCCTTGCTATTATTTGAAGCGATCGCTATTAGCGGGTCAAATCCACCAATGTCACCCTTAATTCCTTTGCTGGGTAACTTGGGACTAATTTTGCTAGCAGCGGCAATTTTATCTTTAGGAATGTTTATTTCTTCCTTAACAGAGAGTACAATTCTGTCGGCCGTCCTAACCTTTGCCTTAGTTTTATTGCTGTTATTTGTTGATTTAATCGCTAAAAGCATCGGTGGCCCAATAGGAGCAGCCTTAAGTCATTTGTCATTACTGAAACATTACAACACCCTCATCCAAGGGATCTTTGATACCAGCGCCTTAATTTTATTTGCCAGTTACATTTTTTTGGGCATCTTTCTCACAGCCCAATCAATAGATGCACTACGCTTCCAACGTCAGTAACAATTAAAAGTTTGTAGTGAGGACTTTAGTCCTCTCTTAAGAGACAATTACACGGTAAGGGTAGCCATGCCCGCAGGGCTTTACAAAAAAGGGCTTTAGCCCTTACTACAAAATCAATCAATATAATTTAACATTGCAGACTAGGAAACGCCACAACATAGTTTGATGCCCAATGACTTAAAACTCCTCCTGCCTCTTCTTTGACCATTGACTTAATAACATGAAGACCATCAAAAGAAAAAAAATCTGGCAATATCTATTTTTATTCGGCCCATTCCTATTTGTTGTAGGCTTAACATCTGGTTCAGTTTCTGGAAGTTGGGGAGCAATTTCCTTAACATTTCTAATTGCGGGAATTGTAATCAGCGGGTTGTGGGTATTGTGGCAAAGCCAAAAAAGTAACTGGTGGAAAAGTCGTTCTACTCAAGCTGGTACTAATGCTTTAGTTGCCATCCTGGCTGTATTAGTAATTTTAGGATTAATTAACTTTTTAGGAACTCGCTACCATCTACGAGCAGATTTAACAGAAGCTCAATTATTTACCCTTGCTCCCCAATCGCGGGAATTAGTACGCGGCTTACAACAGCCCGTAAAAATATGGATATTTGATGTAAATC
>JBBSOP010000575.1:0-3140 GCA_038259655.1 Chroococcales cyanobacterium | reverse complement strand
TTTACCCGGACGTGATCGAAAGCGCTGCATCGAGCCTGAAATCGAAAAACATCAAGAGTCATCACAATGTCGGTGGATTGCCTAAAGACCTACGCTTTAAATTAGTAGAACCTCTGCGGAAACTTTTTAAAGATGAAGTCCGCAAAGTTGGGCGCTCAATTGGTTTACCAGAAGAAATCGTGCAACGGCAACCTTTTCCAGGGCCAGGTTTGGCAATTCGCATTTTGGGCGAAGTCACAGCTGAACGGTTGAACATTTTGCGTGATGCCGATTTGATTGTAAGGCAAGAAATTAATCAACGAGGAATGTATCACGATTTTTGGCAAGCATTTGCTGTATTGCTACCAATTCGTAGTGTCGGCGTTATGGGTGATCAACGTACCTACGCCTATCCCATCGTCTTGCGGATTGTGAAGAGTGAAGACGGTATGACCGCTGATTGGGCGCGAGTTCCTTACGATGTTCTAGAAGCAATTTCTACCCGCATTGTGAATGAAGTCAAGGGTGTCAACCGCGTGGTTTATGACATTACCTCTAAACCGCCTGGAACCATTGAGTGGGAGTGAAGTTAGGAATAAGTCCTGTAAAATCTCTTGTTTTTTTCTCAGCGGTCTTAGCGCCTCTGCGGTTTATAAATTTTTTATTTAACCACAGAGGCACAAAGGCACAAAGTTAAGAAATGCAAGCATTACTAAAGTGGCAACTTAATTGTAAAAGTAGCTCCTTGTTCTTCACCGGGGCTGGTAGCTTGAATAGTGCCACCATGTAATTCGATTAAATGATAAGCGATCGCTAAACCTAATCCTAAACCACCTTGTTTATGAGTGCTATGTCCCTGACGATAACGTTCAAAAACGTAGGGCAAAAATTCTGATTTGATGCCAGTGCCTGTGTCAGTTACCGTGATTTCGGCATTAGCACCACTGCGAAATAATTTCACTTCCACTCGTCCTTCTGGTGGGGTAAACTTAATAGCATTTGAAAGTAAATTGCCCAACACTTGCAGCAAGCGGTTGATATCGCCAGTAATGGGCGGTATTGACTCGTCAAGGATGGATTCTAAATAAATATTCTTCGCCTTTGCCGATGGATAAGCAGTTTCAATTGCCATGCTCACAATATTAAATAGATTAACTTGGCTGAGTTCTAACTGCAATTTGCCCCGCAGCATCCGGGAAATATAGAGCAAGTCTTCGAGAAGTTTTGCTTGAGACTTAGCACTGCGCTCAATGGTTTCTAAGGCGCGGGCGGTAGTGACTGGATCTAGTTTCCGACTCTGTAACAGTTCCGTCCAGCCCAGAATCGCATGTAGTGGCGATCGCAGATCGTGGGCTACCATAGCTACAAACTCATCTTTAGTTTGGTTAGCGGCTTCAGCTTCAGCGCGGGCAGCTTGTTCTAACTGTAAAAGCTGATTGCGTTCTGCTTCTAATTGCTTGCGATCGTTAATATCTGTACTTGTACCAAACCACTCTACGATATTTCCTTGCTCATCTTTAATGGGTACACCTCTTGCTAGATACCAATGATAGCTGCCGTCACAACTTTGATAGCGAATTTCTTGCTCATAAAGTTCGCCTTTTGTCAAGGCTGCCATCCATTGGTGTTGAACTAATTCGATATCATCACGATGGATTGCTTTTGTCCAACCAAACTTCATTGCTTGCTCAATTGTTTGCCCAGTCAATTCATGCCATCGTTGATTAACATATTCACATTCCCCGTCAACATTGCAAATCCAGACGAGTTGGGGCATGGCATTAGATAAATAACGGTAGCGTTCCTCACTTTCACGTAAGGCTGCTTCAGTATAATTGCGTTCGCGCAGCGCAGCTTGCTGTTCGCTAATATCTGTTGTACTGCCAACTGTTCTAATCACCTGCCCATTAATGTCGCGTGTCATCACTCCTTGATCTAGCACATACAGATAATGGTTATCTTTGTGACGCACTCGATACTCAGCGGCGTAGTGATTTTGATTGGCAGAAATATTACCGAAATACTTACCTAGTAACGCTCTATCATCAGGATGAACCAAATCTTTCCACCATTCAGGTGTTGCTTTTGCCTCTTGGAGGGAGTAGCCCAAAATTCTAGTTAGTCCCTCAGTTCTGTCAACCGTATTTTTTTCTATATCCCAGTCATAGATGAGACAATTAACCGCTGCCGCTGCTAGTTGGAAACGTTCGTTGCTTAAGCGTAGCTGTTCCTCTATCTGTTTACGCTGGGTGATATCAAAGGCTGTACCGACAACTTGACGTGGTGAACCGTCAGCATTCCTAGTAAATAAAGTATCTCGACTAAAAAACCAGCGCCATTCACCATTAGCATGTCGCATCCGATACTCATTTTCTATAATCTTACCATCTCGAAATGAGCCCAATCGTTCGTACATCCCCAAAAATCGTACTAAATCGTCAGGATGCATTAAATTAAGCAGTAATTCTGTTCCCATCTCCTGAATTTGTTGGGGAGTATAGCCAAGTAGTTCAGCAACTTGACTATTAATATAGACATTGCGCTGTTCAACCATATCGTGAACGTACAAAATCCCTGGAGTCGTTTCGGCTATGCGTTCGATAAACTGCTGACTTTCCCGTAATCGCTCCTCGGCCTGCTTTTTTTCAGTCACATCGCGCCAGGAAGCGACTAAACCATCTCCCATTTTGGTAACGCGAATATCAAAAGCTCTGCTTAACTGCTGTTTGCCATATATGCATGTATAAATCAGGGATTCTTTGACTAATGGTTTACCTGTTTCTACAACTTGGCAATACTCATCAAACAAACCACTTTCTCGATAAGCAGGTAAGATTTGACATAATCCTTGACCTAAATGCTTCTCTTTGGTCAATTTATGACATTCGCAAGCAGCAGCATTCATATAATCAATGTGAAAGTCTACTATTTCACCCGTCTGATTCCGCATGGCTGAGTAAATGCCAAAGCAGTCTAGCATATTCTCAACCGAGGTGCGAAAACGTTCTTCACTCTTTTGCAGTTCTTGACGTAGCTGAGTATTTTTAATGGCTGAGTGAATAGTAGAAAGCAAACGCTCGGCTGTTGTTTGTCCTTTAACTAAATAATCTTGGACACCAATTTTCATTGCTTGAACAGCTACTGCTTCGTTGCCATACCCT
>JBBSOP010000574.1:0-3169 GCA_038259655.1 Chroococcales cyanobacterium | reverse complement strand
TTTGTTCTTCTATTAATTTGGAATTAGCTTCTGCAAGTTGCAATGCTGTTTTTTTAGTTTCGTTAAGTTCTTTTGTCATCCGTTCTGCTGATTTTTGCTGTTCAGATAAAGTTGCTTGCAAATCAGCAATTTTTTTCTGGAAAGTTTTTTCCTTTTTCTGTGACTGTTCAAGAGTTTCTTTTAGTTCTTTGATGATGACTTCTAAATCAGCCTTAGTCGGATTAGTACGTCTGGTAGAAGTTGATTCTGGTGTCTGCGATGTATCTTCATCTTCTTCTACAACTTTCTCTGCTTTAACTTCAATAGCTGATTCGTCTTCAGTCGATGTTAATTTTTGGGCTTCTTCTTGAATTAAGTCTGAAATACTTTGTTTCTTAACCATTATTTTCTCCAATCACGCTGTAATTCGTTAGCCACGCTGCGGTAGTCTGATGCTGCTTCCCAAGCATTTTTTCCTCGCCATTCAGTAATCGCTACACCCTCTAACGCTGCTCGTTCGTGAGCTTTATAGGCACGGATGAAAGCTTTGCAAGCAGGGATTCCTAGCTGCTGGAGAGTGTTTTGTGCTTCTAATGCTTCACCTACACTCCGCATATCAACTTTAGTGAGCAGTACCCGATAGGGAACTCCTACAGGGATGACGGCTTTCTTTACTGTTTCCACAAGAACAGCTAAATCCATTGGTGCTGGAGGTGTAGGCAAAACTAGATAGTCTGCGATCGCTACTACTGTCGCTAATGCTTCAGAGTGCAGCGCCGGAGGTGTATCCACCACTACTAAATCGTAACCTTTTATTTTTCGTAAATGACCTAAAAGTTGCGGATCAGTTTCTTGAGATAAGTCAAATCCCATATCGTTTTGATTCCGCCCAACCCACCAACTGGCGGAACCTTGAATATCTGCATCAACCAGAAGAACCTTGTGCTTTGTCCCAAACTGTGCAGCCAAATTGACTGAGGTAGTCGTTTTGCCGACTCCTCCTTTACCGTTAAGGATAGCGATGATTTTTGGCACTGCTTACTTCCGATGCTGCCATACATGAATATACCGCTTTATGAGACCCCCAAGCGCAAAAAAATCCGTAAAAATAAAATTCATCAGCCATTAACTCCAACAAAAAATCTATGACAGTAACTACAAATCTCCCTGATGGGCCAAATATGCCCCGCTTTCTGCGGTTGATCAAGTTCATTACTCAACCAGTACAATATCTAGAAGATTTTGCTCAAGTTTATGGTGACAATTTTGCCATTTTGGGACGCGATGACAAACATCTTGTCTACTTCAGTCATCCCAAAGCCTTTGAGGAGATTTTTGCTGCTGATGCTAGCCACTTTGAGACAGGCAGAGGCAATCAGATTTTAAAATTTTTGCTAGGTGATAGCTCTTTGATTTTACTAGATGGCGATCGCCATCAACGTCAACGAAACTTATTAACGCCTCCTTTTCATGGCGAAAGAATGCGGGCTTACGGTGAGGCGATTCGCCAAATCACTCAGCAGGTAAGCAATGAATGGAATATCGGTAAGCCGTTTAATATCCGGGATTCAATGCAAGAAATTACCTTGCGGGTGATATTACGGGTAGTGTTTGGTGTAGATGAAGGGGCGCTGTTTCAAGAACTCCGCCAATTACTAACTTCTCTACTAGATTTTATGGGTACGCCCTTGATATCTAGCGCCTTCTTTTTTAATTTCATGCAAAAAGACTTTGGTGCATGGAGTCCTTGGGGGCGAATAGTAATGTTAGTGCAAAAAGTTGATCAACTTATTTACGCTTTGATAGAAGAACGTCGGGCTGAATCTGAACAAAATCGCCCAGATATTCTCAGTTTATTAATTTCTGCTCGTTATGAAGACGGACAGCCGATGTCTAATCAAGAATTGCGCGATGAATTAATGACAATGTTGGTTGCAGGACATGAAACTACCTCTTCTGCATTAACCTGGGCTTTTTACTGGATTGACCAATTACCAGAAGTACGGGAGAAGTTGTTAAGAGAAATAAATACCCTTGGGATTAACCCAGAACCGACTAATATTGCGAAACTACCTTATTTAACAGCAGTTTGCCAAGAAACATTACGGATATATCCAATTTTGATTAGTGGTTTTTTGAGAATTGTCAAATCGCCCATTGAAATTATGGGCTACCAATTGTCAAAGGGAACAGCAATAGTCCCTAGTATTTATTTAGCGCACCATCGCGAAGCAGTTTACCCACAACCCAAACAGTTTAAACCAGAACGCTTTTTAGAAAGGCAATTTTCTCCTTATGAATATTTACCTTTTGGTGGCGGAAATCGTCGTTGTATTGGTTTAGCATTTGCTCAGTATGAAATGAAAATTGCTTTAGCTACAATTTTGTCTCAGTTTCAAATATCTCTGGTTAATAAACGTCCAGTGCATCCGGTGCGTCGTGGTTTAACTTTAGCAGCACCAGCCGGAATGCAGATGGTAGCAACACCACAAATCAAACTGGCAAGTACACATGTTGTAGTGTGAATGATCACGCCCGGAACTAAACTTCCGGGCTATTCACAATAGCCATTTTTACCGTAAAAAACACGGTAAAAGCAAAAAAATGAGCGAATTAAACGAAATCAATTTAACTAGTAATCCAGATCAAAATCCCACAAATTAATAAAGTTATAGCTATAGAGCCAGAGACGCATTACTTTATACTGCAATTGAAGCTTCTGCTGCTGATGATGAATACAACAACAGTGAAAAAGCATTTTAGCTAGACTTTATTAACCCTGCTTTTTCATGTTGCATCCCCTAAATCCATTAAAATAACTGGTATGAGAGCCAGAATTGAAAATGAAGTGCTTTTTATCCACCATGAAGACTTGCCAGAGTTTAAAAAAGGCGGTTCGGTAGTCAGGAATTGTTATTTCTGGGCGCTGCGTTCAGTTGCTGGTCGAGCTTCGCGTTATCGTGATTGGGAATATGAGCCAGAAGTTTGGCTAGCACTTTCGCGAATGTTGCTATCTTTTGCTGAGTCCGGGTATTTAGGTTATAAAGAAACTTTATTAGAGTTTCCCTTATCTCAAGGGGAAATTCCCGCTATACTGCGAGATGTGTCAACCTGGGAGTAATGTAATATACATTTCACTAAAAAATCTTTTCTTTCGGGGTATTGACAAAAGATACGCTTAGGATAGAAT
>JBBSOP010000573.1:0-3187 GCA_038259655.1 Chroococcales cyanobacterium | reverse complement strand
GGTGGGATGATTAACCTGACATTCTGTCGCCTGTTTCCAGAGCAATTAGGAAGTCGGGTGGCTGGCTTAATTCTTGTAGATACTACTTACACTAATCCGGTAAAAACTTGCATTTTTAGCAATCTGGTACGTAAATTACAGAAACCGCTACTCGAACCTGTGTTGTACCTGACTATCGTGCTGTGGCCGATTTTTTGGTTAATGACTTGGCTCTCATATTTCAATGGTTCGCTGTACATCACCGTCGAACTATCTGGATTTACGGGTACTGAAACACGGGGTCAACTAAGTTTTGCAGGTTTATTATCAGCATTGGGTTCGCCTGGGGTTCTAGCCCGTGGCACACTGGCAATGTTCAAGTTTGATGAAACAGAAACACTTGCAACTATTAACGTACCTGTGTTGGTCGTTTGTGGGGCTTCAGATATAGCAACTAAACCTGTGGCGAGCGATCGCATGAAAGCAGAATTGCCTTACTCTGAAAGAGTCACCCTAAAACCAGGTGGACACATGGCATTGATGGAACAAAACCAACAGTTTGCCGAAGCAATCAGCACATTTTGCGCTGACTGCTCAAACTCAAGTGCTTCTCCTTAAAATTCCACGTCTTCTCGCTCTTGACTCGTATTTGCACCTTTATCTAAACCTTTTCCTGTCCAACACATTGTGTCAATACACCTAGCAAGTTGTTCAACAGTTGGTGCTTCAAACAAATTGCGTACAGGCAAATCTATTTGGAAGGTGTCACGAATACGGGAAGTTAGCTGAGTCGCTAGTAGAGAATGACCGCCCAATTCAAAGAAATTGTCGTGAACGCCTACTTGCTCTTTTCCCAAGACTTTAGCCCAGATTTGGGCAAGTAACTCTTCAACTTGCGATCGTGGTGCTACATAATGTTGATTATTGAAATTAATTGTTTCAGGCGTGGGTAAAGCACGGCGATCCACTTTGCCATTAGGTGTTAGAGGTAGATATTCCAGGATCACATAAGCTCTTGGCATCATGTATTCTGGTAACTTTTCTGTGAGGAAGTGGCGAAGTAAGGAAGTAAAGCTTTGTACGTCTTGCGTCGGTATCTGTTTTTGATTGGGAACAATATAAGCTACCAAGTACTTATCATCAGGTACGTCCTCACCAGCAATGACAACAGTTTCTCTCACTGCTGGATGTTGACTCAACACCGCTTCAATTTCTGACAACTCAATGCGTAAGCCGCGAATTTTTACTTGATTGTCAACGCGGCCTAAAAATTCAATATTGCCATCTGGTAAATAGCGGGCTAAATCACCCGTTTTATAAAGACGTGTTTTTAATTTCTTACTAAAAGTATGAGTACTAAAGTGTTCAGCAGTTAATTCAGTGCGATTGAGATATTCTCGTGCCAGCCCCTCCCCACCCATATATAATTCACCAGTAACACCAATAGGCACAGGTTGTAAATAGCTATCTAATATATAAATTTGCGTGCTTGTAATGGGGATACCAATAGGTAAAGATGTGGCTGATGGTAACTCTTGTACGTAATAATAAGAGGAAAATGTTGTATTTTCTGTAGGGCCATAAACATGAATTAAGTACTTTGGCGCACCATGTTTAAGAATCTTTTTAATCCATCTCGTATCAACAGTCTCGCCACCAAACAGTAAATATTTTAAGGTGGCAAAGGCTTGCGGAACATCTCTAGCAATCTGTTGAAACAAGGCAGTAGTCGAAAACAGAACGTTGATACCTTTTTCTCGTAGTTGTAATGCCAATTCATGAGGCGAAAGGGTTATATCTTTACTAATTCCAACTAGTTGAGCGCCGTTAAGTAGCGCTCCCCAAATCTCGAATGTCGCTGCATCAAAAGAAACGTTTGAGGCTTGGGCAATTTTATCGCATGGTTCTAATTTTATATAGTTAGTATTGCACACTAACCGATTTACAGCTTTGTGAGGTACAGCAACTCCCTTGGGTTTTCCTGTAGAACCAGAGGTGTAAATAACATAAGCTAAATTATCACTATTTAAATTGCTTTTGAGATTATCTTCCTTTTCTTGGGTAATAATTTTCCAGTCTTGATCTATAGAAATAATTAGTTTTGAGAAACGTTCAAAATGCTTGAGCAGGTTTTCTTGTGTCAGCAATACTGAAACTTGTGCATCTTCAAGCATAAAATTTAGACGCTCTTGAGGATAACTAGGGTCTAATGGAAGATATGCTCCCCCTGCTTTGAGAATGCCCAACAACCCAATTATCATTTCTATAGACTGGGAAATACAAATGCCGACTAAAACTTCTGAACCTACTCCAATTTTTTGTAAGTGGTGTGCTAGTTTATTGCTGCGAGTATTCAATTCTTGATAAGTGAGTTGCTCGTTAGCAAAGTTTACTGCTATAGAATCAGGATACTGCTGTACCTTTTCTGCAAACAATTCATGGATACACTTATCTTGAGGATAATCTGCCTGGGTATTATTCCATTCCACCAATACCTGATTTAATTCTGCTTCACTTAATAACGGTAAATTTGCAATTCGTTGTTCAGGATTTGCAACAATGCTTGACAATAGAGTTTTAAAATGTTCCACCATCCGGTTAATAGTGGCTTGAGCAAACAAATCTGTGTTGTAAACGATTACACCTCGCAGACCTTCAGAATACTCCCAGTTTCCACCCCATAAGCTCCTAAAATCCTCAGAACACTTCCACAAATGCAGTTCTAAATCAAAACGTGTTTTTTTTAAGTCAATATTCATAAAGCTAGGTACTAATCCAGGCAGTTCTAGCGCTGACATTGGCGCATTTTGGAAACCAAACACTACTTGAAATAAGGGATGGTGGCTCAAGTTCCGCTCTGGATGCAGTTCTTCAACTAACTTTTCAAAGGGCAAATCTTGGTGGCTGTATGCTCCTAAAGTTACCTCCCGTACTCTGCCTAGTAGTTCCCGAAAAGAGGGGTTTCCAGATAAGTTGCTACGTAGCACTAAACTATTGACAAAAAAACCAATTATGCCTTCAATTTCACTGCGGTTACGGTTAGCAATTGGGGAACCTAGTGCGATATCTTCTTGATGTGTGTAGCGATAAAGTAACGTTTGAAATGCTGCCATCAGTGTCATAAATAAGGTGACACCTTCTTGCTGTGACAGCTTTTCTAGTGCATCAATTAGCTTTTTCGGTAACTCTAGAAATTGTGTTGCTCCTT
>JBBSOP010000572.1:0-3188 GCA_038259655.1 Chroococcales cyanobacterium | reverse complement strand
GTTAATAACCTAAAGTTATACTTCATACTAAGTAATGAAGTTATTTTCCGAAATACACCATACTCAATAGTACTTTGCCAGATCACTTTTTTATATGATTAATCATATATTAGCATAAGATTATATAAGAAGTAACAGATATGGTTTCCACTAATTTACTTTCGGAAAACCGCCTATGTCTTTAGCGCACATAATTCTAGGTCTCCTTCAGCAAGAAAAAATGACAGGTTACGACCTGAAAATAAACTACTTTGATCAATGTATTGCTCACTTGTGGCCGGCAGACCAAGCGCAAATCTACAGAACCCTCGATAAGCTTGAAGCACAGGGCTGGATTACTTGTACAGTTGAAATTCAGAGCGATCGCCCCAACCGAAAGGTGTATAGTACAACTGATGCCGGAAAAGCTGAATTAGTTCGCTGGCTGCAATGTCCTCAGCCATTACCAACGGTACGAGAACCGTTGCTGATGCAATTATTTTTTGCTGCTAAATTACCTAATGAAGCAATCATCAACCTACTAAAACAACAGCTAGTTGTTCACGGTGAAAAAATGGTCAATTGTCAAGCAATTAAGGTGTTACCTATCAACAATGTATCTGTAAATCGTGAGCAGGTTATGCATCAACTGGTGCTGGACTTAATTATGCAGCGAGAGCAAACTTACATTGATTGGTTGAAGACGGCTATTGAAGTTATTAGTACTAAGTAGGCAGCACTTCGGCTGCGCTCAGTGACCAGGCAGGAGTGAAGAGTATTTTAGCCTAGTTAATCTTTATGTACATAGTTAATAGGACTTACGCAAGTGTCACACAAAATTCTAATTTTTTGTTTGTAGTAAGGGCTTTAGCTCTGGTGTTGGCGTAGCAGATGCACTAAAACAGAGGACTAAAGTCCTCACTACAAGCTAGGGTATTATGCCAGTTGCGTAAGTCGTGGTTAAGTTTAATTGTAACGGCCTACTTAAATTAATATTTCTATGATCAAAACTAAGTTGCATCACCATCGAGAACAATTTCCAGCTTTAGCAAATAAAACATATTTTAACTATGGTGGGCAAGGGCCAATGCCTAAGCAAGCAATGGATGCCGTTACTCAAGCTGAAGCTCATATCCAACACCTCGGCCCTTTTGGAAATGACGCTTATGCATGGCTAACTCAGGAAAAGCAAGCTATTAAAGAAGCGATCGCCTCTGAATTTCATGTATCATCAGCAACAATTACTTTAACTGAAGATGTCACCGTCGGCTGCAATATTGCCATGTGGGGTATTGACTGGCGACCTGGCGACCATATACTACTTTCGGACTGCGAACATCCAGGGGTAATTGCTACAGCACAAGAGATTGGGCGCAGATACGCAGTAGAAGTGACTACTTGCCCTTTAATGGCAACTTTAAATGAGGGCAACCCCGCGAAAGTTATTGCCCAACACTTGCGCCCTAATACTCGCTTGGTAATCTTAAGTCATGTCTTCTGGAATACGGGTCAAGTTTTGCCTCTTGACAAAATAGTGGAAATATGCAGAAACAATAACTCTCTAGTTTTAATAGATGCTGCCCAATCTGCTGGTTTATTGCCTTTAAACTTGAGTGAACTGGGAGCAGATTTCTATGCTTTTACTGGTCATAAGTGGTTATGTGGCCCCGCTGGTATTGGTGGTTTGTATGTGCGGCCAGAAGCCAGAGAAAGCTTGCAACCAACATTTATTGGTTTGCGTGGCATTGTTGTAGATAATCGATCGCAGCCTATATCCTGGCAACCTGATGGGCGAAGATATGAAGTCTCAACATCAGCTTACTCGTTATATGTGGGATTTAAAGAGGCGATCGCTGTTCATCGGCAATGGGGAACTTCACAAGAACGTTACGAGCAAATTTGTTCTAAAAGTGAGTATTTGTGGCAAAAATTAGCGGCGTTACCCAATGTTAAATGTCTACGAACTTCCCCACCTGAAAGTGGTTTAGTCTCTTTTCAACTCACCGAGCAACAACCTCAAGCTAATTTTAAGTTAGTACAATTCTTAGAATCACAGAAAATATTCACTCGCACAATTGCCGATCCTGACTGTATCCGCGCTACAGTCCATTACTTGACTTTAGAATTGGAAATCGACCAATTAATTGAGGAAATACAAAAATTTAGTTAGCAATAGCGTGAGACCATCTGCAACGATTTAAGATGCGATGGCTCTTATTCTATAAATCCTCTTCTGTTAATTCTGCAATTTTCATTATGGCTTTTAAAGTCACTATCTTTAAGTCTGGGAGCATCCAGTTTTGGCAAAAATACTCAAATAGCAAGTAAGTAAGTCGGCTTGAAAAAACCAAAGTATGTAAAGATAAGTAAATACGGAGAATGTATCTACCGAGGTGGCTAAAACATGGGCGATCGTTTAATACCAGTTTTGTATGAAGATGCATAGAAAGAACCCCACCCCTTGGCAAGGTCAAAATAATGTACAGCTTCACAGAGAATTGGTATAAGGGTATTTCTGACTATTGAGCAGGATAAAACTCTATTAAATCTAAGAACTGCGGATGCACCATTTCAAAGCTGGTTATCCGTTGATAAAATTCGATTATGCAGTGCGTCTACATTATCAGATAAAATAATTAATTTGTCCGTTGCATCAATTGTTTTTGGATATGACTCAAACTTTCACTGTAGAAATTAATCACCAAGGCAAAGTTCATACTTTGCAAGTTCCTGAAAATGAAACTATATTATCGGTAGCCGATACAGCTGGACTAGATTTGCCTAGTTCTTGTCATGCAGGTGTTTGTACAACTTGTGCGGGTCAAATTATCAAAGGGACTGTAGATCAAACTGAGGGGATGGGTGTTAGTCTAGATTTGCAAAAACAAGGTTACGTATTACTTTGTATCGCCTATCCTCGTTCTGATTTGAAAATTGAAACAGAAAAAGAAGAAATAGTTTATCAACTGCAATTTGGTAAAGATCAATAAAAACTCCACCCATGAAGGGATGGAGTTTTATTAGTAGTCAGTGGTCAGTAGTCAGTGGCAAAGCCAAAAGTGCGGTCTTGGGTTCTACCTAAGAAAAGCAACTTTTCAAGAAGATTTGTGAAAACTACCCACAAAGGGATGGAGTATTAGAGCAAATTACAAAAAACAACACTTTGACCCTTCGGCAAAGCTCAGGGCAACGCAAGCTACTTCGACTGC
>JBBSOP010000571.1:0-3216 GCA_038259655.1 Chroococcales cyanobacterium | reverse complement strand
CCGCAGGGTAGCAATCGCTTTAACCACGGGATTATGTGATTACTTCGCTCCGTTATCACTGCGCTCGTAATGACGATTTAAGGGGTCTATAACGCCTGAAACCCTTTCAGATAGTACTTGTGTGTACACCGTAGCCCACCGTGGGGGAGAGGAATGGAAGCGGGGTTTTTAGAGCCGTCGAACTCACATTAACCCAGTTACTAGCAATTGGCATTCGCCAACCAGTGCCAAAAGCGCGATCAGTAATTTTTAATCCAGGGGGTGCTTGTCGCCGCTTAAATTCAGCACGCGCCACCATTTGGATTACTCGCTCTACAATCACTGGATCGTGTCCTGCGGCGACAACTTGTGTAGCTGATTGGTGATTGTGAATCAGGCGTTGCAAGATGTCATCTAAAATTTCGTAGCTGGGTAGGGAGTCTTGGTCAACTTGGCCAGGTTTGAGTTCGGCGCTGGGGGCTTTAGTGAGGACGTTTTGGGGAATAATTTGGCGATCGCAATTTAACCAATGGCAAAGTGAATAAACGCGGGTTTTGGGAACATCAGCAATCACTGCTAAACCGCCGTTCATATCACCATAGAGGGTACAGTAACCAACTGCCATTTCTGACTTGTTACCAGTGGACAGTAAAAGATAACCAAATTTATTAGCGATCGCCATTAATAAATTACCCCGAATCCGCGACTGAATATTTTCTTCGGCAATCCCAAATTCAGTTCCTGCAAACAAGTCGGCTAAGGTGTGATCAAAGGATTGCATTAATTCGCCGATTGGTAAAGTATTAGTTTCAATCCCCAAATTTTCGCCTAATGCTAAAGCATCGCTAACAGAATGTTCCGAACTATAAGGCGAAGGCATTAAGACACCCAAGACATTTTCTTTACCTAATGCAGCCGTGGCGATCGCTGCTACTAATGCCGAGTCAATTCCTCCACTTAAACCTAATACTACTTTAGAAAAGCGACACTTTCGAGCATAATCTTGGACTCCTAAAACCAAAGCTTGCCAGATTTCTGCATCTGATGATTCATATTCAGCTACTATCGTACTTGACTGTAATTCTCGTTGTTTTTCGTCAAATTCTATCAGTACTAAATCAATTGCAAAACCACGAGCGCGACAGATAATTTCACCTTGACGATTCACAGCAAAACTACATCCATCAAAAATTAAATCATCATTTCCTCCCACCTGATTAGCATAGATAACTGGTTGTTGAAAACGCACCGCGCTATGTTTCAGCATTGCTTCTCGAAACCGCTGTTTCCCCACTGTATAAGGTGAGGCAGATAAATTTACAATCAAGTCAACATCTAAAGCTGCTAAATCAGCGAACGGATTTGCGACATAACTCCGTTTGCCCCAAAATTCCTCATCATTCCATAAATCTTCGCAAATAGTTACACCAATATCGATATTATCTAAAGTGAAATAATTAGCTTGTAAACTTGGTTCAAAATAACGCCTTTCATCAAAAACATCATAAGTAGGTAAAAGCTGTTTATGAAAAATTTGCCTAATTTTACCTGCTTCTAATAAAGCTATGCTATTAAATAAAGTTTTACCGCCAGTAACATGGGCTTTTAAATTTGGTTCAACAGTTCCTACTAACACAGCTAAATTTGCTGGTAAATTTTGGGCTAGCTGTTGCAATTCGATATTCATAGCTTCCACAAAACTTGGATTTAATAATAAATCTCTTGGTGGATAACCACATAAAGAAAGTTCTGGTGTTAATAATAAACGCGTACCTGCGGCGGCTGCTTGCTGTGCAGCTTCTAGAATTTTACGGGCATTTCCTGGCAAGTCACCAATTGTGGGATTAAGTTGAGCGATCGCAATTTTCATTGTATTAGTCAGTTGTCAGTTGTAAAGATTTATTTTTCTGGACTTTTGACTTTTGATTTAAATAAACACTAAAGGTTTATCTTTGAAGGGTGCAAAAGCTTCAGCATCAAACTTATACAAACTAGCCGGACGGCCAGCACCCCGTGACACTTTAATTCCGGTATCGCATAAAAAACCCAACTTGAGTAAACGCGCTCGAAAATTAGAATAATCGGCGAAATTTTCTCCTAAAACGGTTGTATATAACTGATACAAATCATTTAAAGTAAATGTTTCTGGTAAAACTTCAAAAGCTACCGGACTATACTCCAATTTATTTCGTAGCCGCCTGTGTCCATAGGCCAAAACTTCATTATGATCAAACGCTAATTGCGGTACTTGCTTGACTGGATACCAAGCAATACCAGTTACTTTATCAGCAATTAATTCTGCTTCCTCAAATCTGACTAAGGCAAAATAACTAACTGACAAATAACGCACACCATAACTATTAATTTCTTCCCGTGGGTCACGATTGGGGCCGCCAAAAGTGTATAACTGTTCTAAATAGAGATTATTAACTTTAATTTTCTCGGCCATGATCCGATAAGCAGCATCTTCTAGAGACTCGCCTTGACGTACCAAAGTACCGGGAAGACTCCAATAATTTAAAAATGGTTCCTGCTGTCGCATGACTAACAGAACTAGCAGCCGATTCTGCGTGGTATCTACAGAAAAAATCACATTATCAACACCTACCTTGAAATCAGCCAAAGGTTGTTGAGCGGAGTCGAAACAAGGTTGTTGATTTAGCGCAGTTGAAATCTTTTTGTGGTTGCGTCCTCGCATTTGTACAAATGCTCTCGATGAATATAGGCAATAATAGGGGGCGTGAGAGCTTGGGCATCTCCTTGTTCACGATACGCTGTTGAAGATACATCTAGACCAGTGAGACTAGCGATCGCTGTTTTTCCTCCCAGCTGCTGCACTGCCTCTAAGCTAGACTGATCTATTGCATATCCCGGACGCGGTATAATCAACAATTGGACTTGCTGTAACAAATCTTCAATTCGATACCAACGCGGTAGCTGATTCAGTAAATCTGAACCAATCACCAAGGTATACTCAACATTCTCTCCCCATCTAAATTTCGCTTTTTCTACTGTTTCCAGTGTTTTCCAGCTACTCAACTCCTGCTCTACAGCAACGTTGTGCAGTGATGCATCCATATTGGCAATCAACAGTCGCAGCATCGCCGCCCGATGTTCCAAAGAAGTTTGATGAGATTTAAATGGGTTATCTGCTGCCCAAACAGCCACCCAATCATAACGCGCAGACAACCACCCCAGAATCTCCTGATGTCCAGCAGTTGGTGGATCGGCACTAGT
>JBBSOP010000570.1:0-3225 GCA_038259655.1 Chroococcales cyanobacterium | reverse complement strand
ATGGTATTTGTTTATCTGTGGAAGTACATTTATTTGATTGGTCTGATGATTTATATGGCAAAAAACTGGCTGTGCAACTGATCGAATTTTTGCGCCCTGAACAAAAATTTCCTGATCTAGAAGCCCTAAAAACACAAATTCAACTTGATTGCACCGTTGCTAGAGAAATTTTAGGCGCTGATGCTAATTTCTGATTGCTAAGTGGGAACACTAGGCCAGGAATGGAGAGCAAAGCATAGGTTATTCTCCATTCCAATTTCTTAATTACCCATTACCAATCCCTTATTCTGTGGTACATGAGAGAAAAAATTGATGCTTTGACTCAAAATCTGGCTCGTACCATCGTTGGGAAAAACGAAGCAATACAATTAGTGTTAGTCGCCCTTTTAGGTGGTGGTCATGCCTTGCTAGAAGATGTCCCTGGAGTCGGCAAAACTCTCCTCGCTAAATCTCTAGCTCGTTCAGTAGATGGCAAGTTTCAACGGCTACAATGTACACCCGATTTACTGCCAACTGATATCACAGGCACTAATATTTGGAACCCCAAAAGCGGCGAATTTACTTTTCTCTCTGGGCCAGTTTTTGCTAACGTACTGCTAGCTGATGAAATCAACCGCGCGACACCCCGCACTCAGTCAGCTTTGCTAGAAGTCATGGAAGAGCATCAAGTAACAGTCGATGGTGTCTCTCGTGCAGTTCCTCAGCCATTTTTTGTAATTGCTACCCAAAATCCGATAGAGTATCAAGGCACTTTTCCATTGCCAGAAGCGCAAATGGATCGGTTTATGTTGTCGTTGAGTTTGGGTTATCCTTCGGCAGCAGAAGAATTAGAAATGCTACAAAAACGGACATACAATGCTAATGTAGCTGATTTATCTCCTTGTATTACCTTGGCAGAAGTGGCTCAATTACGTGAGTACTGCTCTCAGGTACGAGTAGAAACATCTTTGCAACAGTACATCCTAGAGTTGGTAAGAGCTACAAGGCAAGATGAAGAAATTACTTTAGGCGTTAGTCCCCGTGGTACTGTGGCGTTACAAAGGGCAACCCAAGCGTTAGCTTTTTTGTTGGGGCGTGATTATGCGATTCCCGATGATGTGAAGTTTCTCGTCCCTCACGTTCTCTGCCATCGGCTGATTCCTAGGGGTGGACGTAGTGCTAGAACTGTGGTTGAACGATTATTGCGATCGGTTTCTATTCCATAATCAGATCCCCGACTTCTTAAAGAATTCGGGGATCTCGCAGCCTCGTAAAGTTACAGTTAACTAACTCAAATTGCCAAGTGTTGTTGAACTTTAGATACCAATTCATTTGTCCAATGTTTAGTAAGTTCAGCATCAGCGGCTTCCACCATGACTCTAATCAGTGGTTCTGTGCCAGAAGCTCTGACTAAAATTCTACCAGCATCACCCATTGCGGCTTCGGCAAGAGCGATCGCTTGTTGTAAAGGTTGACAATCTTGCCATCCTAAACGGCGATCGCGGTCTACTACTCGCACATTCTGCAATAATTGGGGATAAGTCTGAAAGCTTTGATCTACCATTTCGCCCAGAGAAACACCTGCTTGTTTAACTAAAGCTGCTATATGTAATGCTGTTAACAAGCCATCTCCGGTAATGCCATAATGACGGCAAAGAATATGCCCAGATTGTTCGCCACCTAACATTCCCCCAGTCCGCAGCATTTCTGCTTGCACATATTGATCGCCGACTGCGGTACGAATTAAATTACCGCCTTGTTCTTGCCAAGCCCTCTCAAAGCCCAAGTTAGCCATGACAGTGGAAACAATCAAGTTATCTGGCAATTGTTGCTGTTGTTGAAGATAGCCTCCCCACAAGTAGAGAATGTAATCGCCATTAACTTCTCGTCCGGTATTATCTACAGCTAACACGCGATCGGCATCACCATCAAAGGCAAAGCCCAAATCTGCGTTATGTTCTTTGACTGTTGCTTGTAAAATATCCAGGTGAGTAGAACCGCAGTTGACGTTGATGCGATCGCCATCTGCTTCATTATGTAAGCAAATTACCTCTGCTCCCATTTTTGTAAATACTTTTGGTGCTAACCCAACTGCTGCACCCCATGCTAAGTCTAAAACTATCTTCAATCCTTGAAGATTAACTTGATTTTGGAACGGTTGTTGCAACGCCTCGCCGTAATGTTCAATTAACTCCAAACGCGAGTAATGTCGTCCGCAATTACTCATCCCACCTGCATCTGATATTTTGCCACGCAATCCCGCTTCAATTTCTGCCTGCAATGCTTGAGGTAACTTAGTACCATTCCCACCAAAAATTTTAATCCCGTTGTCTTCTGGCGGATTATGACTGGCAGAAATCATCACTCCGCCTATAGCTTTACTGAAAGTGATCAGATGAGCGACGCAAGGAGTAGGACATAATCCTAAATGCCAAACTTCTAAACCTGCTGCTGTTAAACCTGCACTCAAGGCCATTGCCAACATATCACCAGAGCTTCTAGAATCCTGTCCTAGAATTACTGGCCCTAATTTATCAGCATGGGTACGCAAGACAACACCTGTCCAAAAACCCACTTGCAATGCCAAAGGCGCATTTAGTAATTCTCCAACTTTACCGCGAATACCATCTGTGCCAAACAAAGGAGTTGCTGGTAAAGATATTAAGTTAAGCCCAAAATTACTTGTTAGACCTTTTTCAGATCCATCATATCTGGAAAAAGAATGCCCTTGAGTTCGAGTTATAGATGAAACCATAAGTTTAAATACTCCACACACTCACACTGGAAAATATCACTTTACACTCTAATTCAAAAATTTCAAGTGAGATAACTATTTATCTGTACTATATACTGGTTTTCCTGATCCCCATCGATTACTCAACAGAATCTTTAAGTGAAAGTACTGAAATTTATCACTAACTTATTGTTAATATTTTCTCTATAAAATATTTCTTATTGCTTTGATATTCCTGACTTTAACTTTCGATTGCGATCGCAGACACAAAGTTTCCCAACTCTTGCTTCTTGACATCATGTCCGCCTAATTAGTGATAATTCCCGCATCTGTGCAAAAAGCGGAAAATCCTCTTTCCCTCTGCTCCCTGCCCCCTGCCCCCTGCGGTCTAAATGATAAGTCTTTCACAGAAGACGATATGACAAGGTAGCAACGATACCAAATTATCTCTACTTAAAAAATTTTAATATAAATTCTCATCAAATAGTTTTAAGGTAACTTTCTAATGGCCT
>JBBSOP010000569.1:0-3230 GCA_038259655.1 Chroococcales cyanobacterium | reverse complement strand
TGCTCCTCTGGGTTCTTTGAACTCTGTGGGTGGTGTGGCTACTGAAATCAACTCCTTCAACTACGTATCTCCTCGTGCTTGGTTGGCTACCTCTCACTTTGTGTTAGGTTTCTTCTTCTTAATCGGTCACTTGTGGCACGCTGGTCGCGCTCGTGCAGCTGCCGGTGGTTTTGAGAAAGGAATCAACCGTGAGACTGAACCAGTCATGTTCATGAATGACCTCGACTAAGTTGAAAGATTATTTTCATCACTGACAATCAAATTTTTTAGCGGCTCTTGTGTAAAAGCAAGAGCTTTTTTTATCATTCGTGAACAACTAGATACCCGACTTCTTTGAGAAGTCGGGTATCTAGTGGTCTATCGCATTAATTCTGCTGAGTTAGGAGAACGAACCGCATTCGCTGCAAGCGTTCCCGCAGGGTAGGACGCAAAGTACACAAAGTAAAGAGGTAAAGAAGAGAGATTTAAAACCTGAGTCACCTATCAAAACTTTTGCGACAGACCACTAGTCAAAGCATTTATTATTCCACTCCAAGGTGATTTCTAAATTAGCTGTAGAAGTACCTTTGACTAATAAAGGTGTAAGTTTACCCGATTCAATACCTATTTCTATACCAAATTTAACGCTGGCTTTATCTGGTTTCGCATTCTGCAATACTTGAGCAATATCTTTAGTCAGAGATTCAATAACAGTAGTTATTTCATGAAAATATCGAGCTTGAACGGTTACTTTACGTTCATCAATTGGCGTAACTTCAACTTTGATGTTTGTACCATCAGCAAGTTCTACCGAAATTATTCTGCTTTGGATTTCCATATTGTTTTGACTGGATTGCTCCGTTTTAATATAATTATTAGTAATAAATAAGACTAAATATCTAAGTAAAATTGGGGCTACTAGATCCCCGACTTCTTGAAGAAGTCGGGGATCTGACGGTGGAGAGACGCGATACAGCAAAGGTGATATATTCAAGCATCTCCCACGTTCATGGCTGCTAACATGGCCTTCTGGCTAACCTCTTTGTAAAGAGTACCCAAATACTTCATTACTACATCACTCGAAGTTAAATTTACTACACTTTCTTCTGTTTTGGCCAGGGGAATTGCTCCTAATGTATCTAGCACTGTTTCACTACTCGATGGTGCAATTACCACTAAAGAAGACTCTAGCGGTTCGTGGTATTGCCAGAAAGACTGGATGTTTGCGGAATATTGGTTGTTGGGTTTTGACTTTGGAACATCAGGAGTTTTTGCTTTTGGAGTTTCAGCCTTAGCGCCTCGTAACTGGCGTAAATCTTTGATAATTTGTTCTTTAGTTCGACCGCGCAGTTGAAATAGTACAAATGGATCTTCACTGAAGCGATCGCCTAATTGATAGTAAACTGCACCAATATGCTTACAAGGATTTGCTTTATCAGGACATGAGCATTTACCATGAACATCCGATAGAGTAAAAGGAAATAACGAAAGACCATTGGTTGTGAATACTTCTTCAATATTTTGTGGCATTTCTCCTGCTAAAAGCTTGGCGGCAAAAATTGCTTTTTGGGACATAGTTTCAATGACATAGCCCCATTCTTCATCACTAAAAGCATCAAGTGATAAAGAAAGTTTATAAGGTTCTACTTCGCTACCTTGCACCTTAGCTAAAACTTTTGCACCTTTAAATTCAATACTTAAGACATTGCCTTGACGGGCATAATTTCTTGCACGTTCTAAACGCTTTTTGAAGCGATAAGAATCAAGTAACTCTAGCCAACGTTGTGACCACCATTCGCGGCTGGCTTGAAGGGTATCGTTAGTCATAATTTTTTCTTGCCAATTATTTAAATTGTGTTTCAAACGAAGAATTTATACCTATGCCCTATGCCCCTCTTAAGCATATTTTTTTATTCTGTATCCTCTTCAATTACAGCACTCCGATCAAGTATTAGTAAGTTACGCAGTTGGTCTGTATCCATTTCAGTCAACCACTCTTCACCTGCACTAACTACTTGTTCAGCTAATTGTTTTTTACTTTCGATCATGTCATGAATTTTTTCTTCTAATGTGCCAGTACAAACAAATTTATGCACTTGGACATTGCGGGTTTGACCAATCCGAAATACTCGGTCTGTGGCTTGATTTTCTACAGCCGGATTCCACCATCTATCAAAATGGAAGACATGATTTGCCCTAGTTAAATTGAGTCCTACTCCACCTGCTTTTAAAGAGAGAATCATAATTGGTGGCCCTTGGGGATCGTGTTGGAAACGGTCGATCATTTCCTCACGTTGTTTTTTAGTGGTGCTGCCATATAAAAATAATATCTCTCGCCCTAGCTGCTTTTCTAAATGGGGTTTAAGTAACTTGCCCCATTCAGCAAATTGTGTAAATATTAAAGCGCGATCGCCTTCTGCTAAAGCTACATCTAACATTTCTTCTAGCCGTTGCAGTTTAGCTGAATGATGTTGCTCTAATGTACCTGCTTTTAAATATTGGGCTGGGTGATTGCAGATTTGTTTGAGTTTGACTAATAAACCTAAAATCATCCCCCGACGTTGTAAACCTTCCGCAGATTCAATCTCTGCTAAAGATGTCTCTACTGCTTGTTGATAAAGTGTCGCTTGTTCAGCAGTAAGACCACAAAATACATTCATCTCTTGCTTTTCTGGCAAGTCTTGAATGATATCACGATCGGTTTTCAATCGGCGCAGAATAAAAGGCTGAACTAAAGAACGCAATTGATTTAAAGAAGCGATATCGCCATACTTTTCAATTGGCATGGCAAACCGTCGTTGAAAAAATTGTCGATTACCTAAATAACCAGGGTTGAGAAAATCTAAAATAGACCACAACTCTTGCAATCTATTTTCTACTGGTGTTCCTGTTAAGGCCACGCGAAATGTTGTTTCTAATTGACGCACCGCTTGTGATTGCTTCGCCTCTGGATTTTTGACATTTTGGGCTTCATCTAAAACGATCGCCTGCCAAGAAAAACTCTGTAATAATTTAATATCCCGATAAACTAGTGAGTAACTAGTAATAACTAAGTCATGCTTTTTGACTGCTTCTGTAAAAGCCTTACCTTTAGGGCGCTTATCGCCGTGGTACTGCAAAACCTTTAAGCTTGGGGCAAACTTTTTAACTTCCCGTTCCCAGTTACCTAAAACAGAAGTTGGACAAACCAATAGAGTTGGTTTTTCTAGTGCGTCCTGTTCTTTCAGGTGTAAGAGAAAGGCACTAAACTG
>JBBSOP010000568.1:0-3231 GCA_038259655.1 Chroococcales cyanobacterium | reverse complement strand
TGATATTTTTATCCCCAAAACCTTATTCTTGCGTTCAGCCATAATTAGTGTTTCATCCCAGTGATAGTTGCTAGAACGCTTTCACAGTAAGCTTTTTATCTTTTATGGACAAGTCTATTGATATTATGTCGGTTTATCGTAATCTCCAAGAAACTCACTTAAACCGCGCCCGTGCTAGTCTCAGACAAGCGCTGTCTTGGTATGGATATCTTCGTAAATCAGGACATCTATCATCGAATCCAGAATTAGCGGGCTTAGTAAAACCAGAATTAGAAGCATTAAACTCCACACTCAGCAAGCTCGACTCTAATGTAATTAGAATTGCTGCCTTTGGTTTAGTGAGTCGCGGTAAATCAGCAGTGTTAAATGCTTTACTAGGAGACAAAATTCTGCAAACTGGCCCTCTTAACGGTGTCACTCAATGGCCGCGTTCGGTGCGGTGGCAACCAGGTGGTAAGGTACTAGTAGAATTAATTGATACCCCCGGATTAGACGAAATTGAGGGCGAATCGCGATCGTTCATGGCGCGAGAAGTGGCGCGTCAAGCTGACTTAATTTTGTTTGTCGTCTCTGGCGATATTACACGTACTGAATATCAAGCATTATTAGAATTACGGCAGTCGCAAAAACCCCTAATTTTAGTATTTAACAAGATAGATTTATACCCAGATGTAGATCGGGCGGCGATTTACGAAAATTTACAACAATTGGGTGCAGCAAATATCCAAGCAAAACCCCTACTACCCGATGAAATTGTCATGGTGGCGGCGGAACCCGCACCTATGGAAGTACGAGTTGAATGGCCTGATCAGCGTGTCAGTTATGAATGGGAAACGCCACCAATTCAAGTGGACGAATTAAAACAGACAATTTTAAATATTCTTAATCGGGAAGGGCGATCGCTTCTAGCCTTAAATGCACTCATCCAAGCACGGGATGCAGAAGCCGCGATCGCTCAAAAAACTATTGACTTACGCGAACGAGAAGCCGAAGATATAATCTGGCAATTTACTAAATATAAAGCTTTGGCAGTAGGGTTAAATCCCATCGCCTTCTTAGATCTTATCGGTGGAACTGTGGCTGATTTAGCATTAATTCGCTCTCTAGCAAGGTTATATGGTTTACCAATGACTAGCTATGAAGCCAGCAAAATTTTGAAAACGATTTTATTTAGCTCTGGTGGCTTACTACTAGGAGAACTGGGTAGTAGTTTTCTATTAGGCTTAGGTAAAAGTGCGGCTGCTTTAGCTAGTGGTGATAATCCCACCAATATTACTGCTTTTGCCGGTAGTGCGATCGCTCAAGCAGGTATCGCTGGTTATGGAGCATATTCTGTAGGTAAAGCGGCTCAAGTTTATCTAGAAAAAGGCAGCACTTGGGGACAGTTGGGCGCTAGTACTGTAATTCAAGAGATTCTTTCTCAGGTTGACCAAAATACAATTCTGTATCGTCTGCAACAAGAATTAGGAATTAAGTAATAAAAAATATTTTCCTAATTGTTGCTGTTGATGATAATTTGTCAATTTCTATCAAATTGTTCTGATATAGCGGCAATTAATAGTTTTATATGCAACATTAAGAAAATGACCCTGTCAAAATAAGTGATCAAGGCTAAAACTTGAGATTTTAGACTTCATACTTCGGATTTCATCCTTTATTGGACGGTGTTCACCACCGCAGTTTGCAAGTCAGTCTATCTAAACTAGAAATATGAGCTTTTTGGGGTCATTAGAAAGCTCACAGTTAACGTTTATATCAGTCAACAAAGGTGAAAGGATCATGACAACAACCTTAGACACAATTCAAGCTGCTGTAAACTCTGGAGCCAAAACTATTGAAGAAGCAATTTTAGAGGCTACTGTTGAAGCCCGTGAAACTTGTGAGATTGGTGGCGACAATTCTGCTAATTGTGCTGTAGCTTGGGATATTGTGGAAGAATTACAAGCTGAAAAAGCTCATCAAAAACAAACAAAGCAACGTAAAACTTCCTTAGAAAGCTACTGCGATCGCCACCCAGAAGCGGTAGAGTGTTTAATCTACGACGTTTAATGCTCTCATAAATCAGCAACAGCTGATTTAGTCATTTTTTGAATCTCCTCTAAATTAGGCGATGGTGTTTCACT
Source organism: Chroococcales cyanobacterium (assembly GCA_038259655.1). Classification (GTDB taxonomy): domain Bacteria; phylum Cyanobacteriota; class Cyanobacteriia; order Cyanobacteriales; family Nostocaceae; genus Halotia. The sequence continues at coordinate 1,108 of JBBSOP010000568.1, read as the reverse complement.
TTCCATTCCTAACCATAAGAGATACTCAATATTCCCTGCGGGGCCAGTAATCGGCGACCAAGTTAAGCCTTGATATTTCCATCCCAACTCGTGAACTGCTTGCAATACGAGGAAAATGGCATCAGCTTGGTCGTTAGGGTCACGCACAACACCTTTTTTACCGACGCGTGTTTTTCCAACTTCAAACTGTGGTTTAACCAGTAATACCGCTTCTCGGTTTGCTTGAGTTAATTGCCACAAAGCAGGCAAAATCTTAGTTAAGGAAATAAACGATACATCCACCACTGCCAAGTCAGGCAGAGGATCACCTTCACCATACAACTCATCGGGTGCAAGGTGGCGTAAATTAGTCCGTTCCCGCAAAACTACACGCGGATCATTTCGCAAACGCCAGTCAACTTGTCCATAACCGACATCAATGCCATAAACTAATTTTGCCCCAGCTTGCAGTAGGCAATCTGTAAAACCACCTGTAGAAATGCCACCATCTAAACAAATGCGTCCGGCTGTGGAAATAGCAAACAATTCTAGAGCTTTAGTTAGTTTCTCACCTCCACGGGAAACAAACCGCGATCGCTCCTTAATTCTAATTTGAGCAGCAATATCAACTTCTGTCCCAGATTTATCAACTATCTGGTCATTAACCATCACCTCCCCCGCTTGAATTAGCCTCTGTGCTAAAGCGCGAGAAGTGCATAAATTTAACTCTACTAATAGTGTGTCGAGTCGTTGTTTGGCCAATTAACTTGACTCTCCTGGTAACTAAGTAATTCAGGGCGATCGTAACTACATACCATTATCCTTTCGGAATACAAAATATTAAGATACAGCAAAATCCGTGTATTGACGCAGTTCCACTGGATGGAAACCCAAGACAATATCTTCACACGGTACACCAGCTTCCAATAATGCTTCTGCTACTGGCTCAGACGTACCATCATATTGAATCCAGACTTTACTATTGATAATATCTATATGCACCACTGAACCATGTATGCGCCGCACTCCATCCCAACCAACATGTACCACTTCGGAATGGTCGCGTTCTAAGTCAATAACTGCTTCTGTCTCTATTTGACCATTAGCAGGTTTGTGACCAGCATATTCA
>JBBSOP010000567.1:0-3233 GCA_038259655.1 Chroococcales cyanobacterium | reverse complement strand
CTTGATGCTGGTCATGGGTATGGAGGCTTGGTCAAGACTTGGCGAACTACGTAAGGTGGCTCAGTGGTACGTCGTGTATAGCGTAGTGGCACCGCTGCTGCATGGGTTCATCGCCTTCGGTCTCGGTATGATTGCCCACTACACCACAGGATTCAGCATGGGTGGCGTAGTGGTTCTGGCCGTCATCGCCTCCTCCAGTTCAGACATCTCAGGTCCACCCACGTTGCGAGCCGGGATTCCGTCGGCCAATCCCTCCGCCTACATCGGTGCCTCCACAGCTATCGGTACACCCATTGCGATTGGCGTGGGAATACCGCTCTTCCTCGGGCTTGCCCAGGCGATAGGCGGCGGCTAATCCCAGACGGGTCGCAGTCTGTCAGCGCTTCCTTGACCCGGCAGACCAAGCGACTCAATATATAAGATCAATTACGGTAAGGAGGTAACCAACATGGCCAAGCCAGCCAAAAAGCTCGTCATCGTCACGGAAAAGATTCTGCTGAAAAAGATCGCCAATATCATCGAAGAAGCCGGGGCAACCGGTTATACGGTTCTGGAAACTGGCGGTAAAGGCAGTCGCAACGTGCGCTCGTCGGGACAACCCAGCGTTTCTGACACCACGGCGAATATAAAATTCGAGGTGCTCACCCCGGATCGGGATATGGCCGAGAATATTGCGGATCAGGTCGCAGTCAAGTTTTTCCTCGATTTTGCGGGCATGATCTATATCTGTGACGCGGAGGTACTGTACGGGCACAGTTTCTGTGGACCAGACGGCTGTTGAATCGAGACGACACAGACCTAAAAACCGGGGCATGACCCCGGTTTTTAGTAGCCGCATTTCTTGCCTGCGGAACTTGGGTCTCAGTTACAGTCTCAGGATGTGAAGACGATTACCGATGCTGATGATGCCATTGTCTTGAACAATGAAGAGAAACAATTACTCGACCAAGCTAATGGACGCGTCCTGTTATTTTACCTGAGTAGGCCGATGATCTTTGGAGTTTCCAAAGCGATCGCTCGTGAACATTCAGCAATGGTAGATTCTGACGTACTAATTTTATATTTGAGCGATGTACCAATGTTAGGCGTGACTGCTTCTTTGGCAATTGAAAATGCCATTAAAGATGCTTGTGACCAAGGTCGTCACGTATTAGTTGTAGGTGCTGCTGGCAAAGTTAAACAACGCTTGGAAAAGTTTGGTATTGCAAGATTTGTACCTTCACATCATTTCTTTATGAATCGTGTAGAGGCACTAAAGCAAGCTTTAGCTTTAATTAATCCTTACGCAGTTAGTGGCAATGTTGCTAGTACTAGTGAATATCGCTCCATAGCGAGTGACACTGATACCTACGGCTATCAAACTTAAAAAGGCAGGGGGCAGGGAGCAGGGAGACAAGGGGACATGAAAAGAATAACAACCATGCCCATGCCCATGCCCATGCCCTATGCCCCATGCCCCATGCCCCATGCCCCATGCCCTATGCCCCATTTTCATTTCCTTGCCAGTTAGGATTAATCAAACTAGTAAGAATATGATCTTGCCATTCGCCGTTAATTAATAAATAATCTCTAGCATATCCTTCGACAACAAAACCGAGACTTTTAAGTACATTACCACTCCGCTGATTGTGAGGCATATAATTTGCCATAATGCGGTGAAAATTTAATTCTTGAAACACATAATCAGTGGCAACTTTCAGCGCTTCTCTCATATATCCATTACCTTGCTTAGCTTCTGCAAGGCTGTATCCTACATAACAAAAGTGGGCTGCTCCTCGAACAAAATTATTAAAATTGATCACCCCAATAATTTCATTGGGGTTTTTCTTGATAAAAATGAATAGCTTTAAAGATTGTTCATGAATAAATTCTAAAAAACTATTTTCGATTTGATATTGCCAGTACTGCTCTGTAAAAAAATTTTCTACCCAACTGGGATAGAATGGAGTAAGATAATTTCTATTTTCAGTAAAATACTTTACTATTTTGGGTATATCCTCTTTTATACCAATTCTTAATAATAGGCGATCGCTGGTAATTAATGGTAGTTCTGATTTCATAAACTAAGTGATTTAATCTTTATTTTTTAGCAAAATTTAAGATAAAAACTCTACCCACAAGGGGGTGGAGTTTTTGGGCATGGGTCATGGGGCATGGGGAAGAAGTTACCAATAAAATTTAGTAGAATTGATTATTGCTGTATTATCGTATTGCAATTAGAAAATTCAGCTGAACAGCTATGGTTATTGTGCCTAAAATAAACAAAAAATACTTTATTTTCAGCTATTTACATAGTGAATATTTTTACAGTCAATCCCCTACGTAACCAAAATCTTGATAAGCTGATTGCTAATTGTCTATAGCATGAGGATTTAGAGTCGATACAGTAGTTAGAGCGCTTGATTCAATGCTGTAGTTCAAGAAATATGACAAGAAAACAGTTCTTGATAAATTCAGTCTACAAGAAGGATAGTAATGTCGGGAATACGCTACGATTGGCAGCAATCAGAAATCCGGGCGATATACAATACACCATTGCTAGAGCTTATTTATCAAGCTGCTAGCATTCATCGCCAGTATCATGACTCAACAAAAATACAAGTCTGTAAGCTCATCTCTATTAAAACTGGCGGCTGTCCCGAAGATTGTAGCTACTGCGCCCAATCTTCTCGGTATCAAACAGAGGTGAAACCCCAAGCACTTTTAGAAAAAGCAACAGTAATTAATATTGCCCAAAAAGCCAAAGAAACTGGAGTTAGTCGCGTCTGCATGGGTGCTGCTTGGCGTGAAGTGCGGGATAACTCCCAGTTCGAGACTGTGTTGGAAATGGTTAAAGAAGTTACCGACATGGGTTTAGAAGTATGCTGCACCTTGGGAATGTTAACAACAGACCAAGCAAAGCGATTGGAAGCAGCAGGACTGTATGCTTACAACCATAACCTAGATACCTCACAAGAATATTACAGCACAATTATTACCACTAGGACTTATAGCGATCGCTTGCACACTATAGAAAATGTTCGGCAAACGAATGTTACAGTCTGTTCCGGCGGTATTTTGGGTTTGGGCGAAAGCGTTGATGACCGGGTAGGTATGTTACACACCCTAGCCAACCTCCATCCCCATCCCGAATCTGTACCCATCAATATTCTTTCCCAAGTACCGGGTACACCCTTAGAAAATCAATCCGATGTGCCAATTTGGGATATAGTGCGGATGATCGCCACAGCCCG
>JBBSOP010000566.1:0-3236 GCA_038259655.1 Chroococcales cyanobacterium | reverse complement strand
GCAAAAGACATTACAAAATTAGTGAGTTTAAAAAATTCCCCAAGCTTTGGCAGCAGTTGCTCAGATTTTCATGAAGCTAGAAAGCATAAACTCAGTCGGTTTGATCAAGACTGGATTTAGTGCGATCGCAGTAGCAACTACCAAGGACTTACCATCTTATTCTAACGATGCCTGAGACGATGAGCCAAAAACAACGAACTATGCTCCCAGCAGACACTAACTAACAATTAATCGATACGCTATTAATATACAAGCACTCCTAGCAAGCTGGATTTGATTCAGGAATTAAAAATTGAACTATGGATAAACAACCGATACAAGTGATTGGAGGTGGATTAGCTGGAACAGAGGCAGCGTGGCAAATAGCCCAAGCTGGAGTGCCTGTAATTCTGCATGAAATGCGTCCAAAACGCTTTAGTCCTGCTCATCATACAGAACATTTGGCGGAATTAGTTTGTAGTAATTCTTTTGGGGCAATGGCAAGCGATCGCGCTACTGGATTATTGCATGAAGAATTGCGTCAACTCAACTCGATTGTGATTGCTAAAGCCGATGAACATGCTGTTCCTGCTGGTGGGGCGTTAGCCGTAGACAGAGGGCAATTTGGCCAAGATTTAACGGCAACTTTATCTAGCCATCCTTTAATTGAATTTAGTCGCGGCGAAGTCCCAGCTATTCCTGAAGGAATTGTGGTTTTGGCAACTGGCCCCTTAACTAGTCCCGACTTGGCAGAAGATTTGCGTCGCTTAACGGGGATGGAATACCTCAGCTTTTTTGATGCAGCTAGTCCAATCATTGTCGGAGAATCAATTAATCGGGATATTGCTTTTATGGCATCTCGCTATGACAAGGGTGAAGCTGCTTATCTCAATTGCCCGATGAACAAAGAGCAATATCTACGGTTTTGGCAAGAACTCCGTCAAGCCGAACAAACAGAACTCAAAGATTTTGAACGGGAAACAGCAAAATTTTTTGAAGCTTGTCTACCCATTGAAGAACAAGCACTGCGGGGGGAAGACACGATGCGTTATGGCCCCTTAAAACCCGTAGGTTTATCGGATACTCGCACTGGAGAACGTTCTTATGCTGTGGTACAGTTGCGCCAAGAAGACAAAGCCGGGCAACTTTGGAATATGGTAGGATTCCAAACTAATCTGCGGTGGGGTGAGCAAAAGCGAGTATTCCAACTCATTCCTGGTTTAGAAAATGCGGAATTTGTGCGACTAGGAGTCATGCACCGCAACACCTTTATTAATGCACCCCAGTTAATGTATCCTAGTTTGCAATTTAAACAGCGTCCGACATTATTCGCCGCTGGGCAATTGATTGGTACTGAAGGTTACACGGCAGCCGCTGCGGGTGGCTGTTTGGCAGGAATTAATGCCGCACGGTTAGCTTTAGGGGAAGAAGCGTTAACTCTACCACCAACAACCATGATGGGAGCATTGTTTGAATTTATCAGTTCTGCTTCACCCAAGCATTTCCAACCAATGCCGCCCAACTTTGGGATTTTCCCTGATTTAGGAGTGAAAATCAAAAGTAAACCAGAGCGTTATGGACGTTACCGCGATCGCTCTTTGGCCGATTTGGCAAATTGGAAAGGGGCTAGGGGCTAGTAACGCTCACTGCCTTGAAAGTCAAAAGTTAGCCGAAGCCTTGACCCTAAGCGCAGTGGTAAAGCCTGGGGCATGGCTACGCTTACAATGCTGCTACTAACTGGTCAGTTATTCGTATTTCCGTGATTAATTTGCTCCGACTTCAGGATTATCGCTCTTTGACCAAAGCACTGAGATTTTTGTGCCATGACTTGTAACAGCTTTTTTCTCTCATGACAATGAATTAGCTCTAACTGCCCCTTGTCCTCTTGATTGACACAAACCTCCTATTTTTGCCTTCTTAATGTTGCTTCTCTCATTAATATTAATCAATTTATAACGTTTTCTTAATGTTGAATGTTTATATTCTGAGACTGTTAACTATCTAATCTATTTCGTCTTTAGAATAAGAACGTTTAAATCTAGATAGACTCTCAGTTTAGGGACATTTACTATGCTCTAAAATATCAAGCGTTATTGTACCTTTAGTCTGGTATAAATGATGATTTTTCCTTATTAAAACCTTTCATTTATACAGATTAATTCACAGAAACCTTGCATTTATAGCTGAATAGAACACAGTTTAAAAGGGAGTTAAATACAGCTATTGCTGCATTAACTTTTAAGCTTATGGCGACTAAATATTGGGTTTGAATCTTCAGACTTTTTCTCGCAACCACACACAAGGAAAATAGTATGTTCTTGTTTAAACAACGCAAATTCTTCTTTACTACCATAGTTGGTGCCATAATTCTTGCTGTTGGTACAGCAAGCACTGGTAATGCAGATTATCCCAAACACCAATACCCTAAATACCAATATCCTAAACACCATAACCAGCCTTTTGTTGGAGGTCGTGTTAAAAATGTAATCTTGTTCATTGGTGATGGGATGGGTGATTCAGAAATTACTATTGCCCGTAACTACTCTGTTGGTGCAGCTGGTCGTCTCACAATCGATACGTTACCATTTACAGGCGAGTACACAACATACTCTCTACAAGAAAAGAATCCAAAGCTACCTGATTACGTTACTGATTCAGCTGCATCGGGAACAGGCTGGGCAACAGGAAGCAAAACTTCAAATGGTCGAATTTCCACTACTGCTGGTACAGATAAAGATTTGAAGACAATACTAGAATTAGCGAAGGAAAGAGGCTATAAAACTGGTGATGTTAGTACGGCCGAATTAACTGATGCTACGCCAGCGGTACTATTTTCCCATGTAAGCACTCGCAGTTGCCAAGGCCCACAAGATATGGCTCCGTGTCCGCAAGATAAGAAGTCAGCAGGCGGTCCTGGTTCAATTGCCGAACAATCTATCGATCATGATGTCGATGTACTCTTGGGTGGTGGCAAACAACGTTATGATCAGACAATTGATGGCGGTAAGTTTGCAGGCAAGACTGTTATTGATGCAGCAAAGGCACGAGGTTATCAAGTTGTAACTAACGCTACTGAATTAGAAATAGCACAACCAGGAAGCAAGTTACTTGGTCTATTTAGCCCTGGCAATATGAATCTTGAATGGGCTGGACAACCAGCAATGCCTTATCCTGGTAGCGGGCCACAACGTTGTCTAGAGAACCAGCGACCAACAGACCAACCTAGTTTGGCTGACATGACGAGCAAAGCAATTAGT
>JBBSOP010000565.1:0-3260 GCA_038259655.1 Chroococcales cyanobacterium | reverse complement strand
TCCTATTTTCAGGTTTGGGTGATTAGAAAATATTATATTAATCCTTTTGAGTCATATAATAATTTATTGTTTACACTTACAAGCATTGTTAATTGATTCTCGATCTGCCTTAAATACGACTTTTTCAGCAAGCCCTAAGTATTCCCAGCAATATTCTTGATGTATCGCTCTTTCTATACAAAAAGCGATCGCCTACCTTAACCACCATCCACCACCAACTTCGATAAAATCATTACGGTGCTATTTAAACTTCCCCAAGCCTGATGAAAAGCGATATCTCCGATGGGCTACGCCTACGCCCTATTTCCCAATCTTCCCTTCAACGTCCTGAACTCCTTGCGCCGGCAGGTAATTGGGAATGTGCCAAAGCTGCTGTAGAAAATGGGGCAGATGCGATTTATTTTGGTTTGGATAAGTTCAACGCTAGAATGCGGGCGCAAAATTTCACTGAGGCAGATTTACCGCAATTAATGCAATTCCTGCACCGTCGGGGTGTAAAAGGCTATGTCACCGTCAATACATTAATATTTGCCAAAGAACTAGCACAAGCACAGCAATATCTCTGCACAATTATTGCAGCGGGTGTAGATGCGGTGATTGTTCAAGATGTGGGTATCTGTCGTCTTATCCGTCATCTGTCGCCTAATTTCCCGATTCATGCTTCAACCCAAATGACCATTACTAGTGCCGCTGGGGTGGAATTTGCTAAGTCTCTCGGTTGTCAGTTGGTGGTGCTGGCGCGTGAATGTTCTCTCAAAGAAATCAGTAAAATTCAGCAGCAGATTGTTCAACAAGATACTTCGCTACCTCTGGAGGTATTTGTTCATGGTGCTTTGTGTGTAGCTTATTCTGGTCAATGTTTGACAAGTGAAGCTTTAGGCGGACGTTCTGCAAATCGGGGTGAATGCGCCCAAGCTTGCCGAATGCCCTACGATTTAATTGCTGATGGGGAAGTTGTAGATTTAGGGGAACGTAAATACTTACTCAGTCCTCAAGACTTGGCGGGGTTAGAGGTACTGCCAGATTTGGTCAAGTCAGGTGTAACTTCTCTGAAAATTGAAGGTCGTTTGAAAGCCCCAGAATATGTTGCCAATGTTACCCGTGTTTATCGGCAAGCTTTAGATCGGGTAATGGCAGAATTGGAAAAACCTAACCCCCTAACCCCCTTCCCTTGTAGGGAAGGGGGAATAAAAGCTCCTTTCTCGGTTTCGGGGAGAGGTAAATCAGACTCAGAACACTACAACTTAGAGATGGCATTCTCTCGCGGACTCTATACAGGCTGGTTCGATGGAATTAATAATCAAGAATTAGTTCACGCCCGCTTTGGTAAAAAACGCGGGGTTTACCTGGGTGAAGTCACTCGTATTCGTAACGAAGAGGTAACACTCAAACTAAAAGCGCCAGTCAAACCAGGGGACGGAGTTGTGTTTGACTGTGGTCATCCAGAAAGTAAGGAAGAAGGCGGTCGAGTTTATGGGGTGGTACACAAAGGTCAGGAAACTGTACTGAATTTTGGTCGAGGCGACCTTAACTTTCGTCGGGTGCATCTTGGTGATAAGGTTTGGAAAACAAGTGATCCAGAACTCGATAAACAACTGCGTCAGAGTTTCGCTGGCGATAACCCCCAATTTCAGCGTCCTATTCACTTAGAAGTTTATGGAGAAATTGATCAGTTATTAGTTGCGATCGCCCGCGATGAACTTGGTAATATTGTCCAAATAGAATCTGCTATTTCTCTGGTAGAAGCACACACCAAACCCCTGACCACTGAACGTTTACAAGAACAGTTAGGTCGTCTTGGTAATACTCCGTTTTGTTTAGGCTCGCTAGAAAATCACCTCATTGGTGCTGTGATGTTACCTGTAAGCGAATTAAACCGAATGCGGCGGGAGATAGTTGTGAAGTTGGAAGAGCTACGGATTCAACCTAAACGCTGGCAACTACGTTCTGATGTTTCTTTCCAAGATTTACTTTCTTCCTCATCTCCATCATCTTGCTTATCCCCTTCACTTATAGTTTTGGTACGCAATCTCAAACAACTCCAAGCTGCCCTCAAAGCTGGTATTGAGACACTTTACTGTGAATTTGAAGACCCCCGCACTTACAAACAAGCAGTACAGCTAGTACGTCAACAAAATCAAAATTCCACCATCTGGGTTGCACCACCCCGCATTACCAAACCTGGGGAAAACTGGATTTTGCAACAAGTACGCGCCTCAGAAGCAGATGGCTATTTGGTACGGAATTATGATCAATTACAATTTTTTAGCGCAGAGCGTTGTATTGGGGATTTTTCGCTAAACGTTACCAACCCCTTAACAGCAGATTACTGTCACCAGCACTTCGGTTTAGAACGGTTAACAGCATCCTACGACTTGAACATTACTCAACTGGAAGACTTGCTTACTAGTTGTCCTCCCCAGTGGTTTGAGGCGACAATCCACCAACATATACCAATGTTTCACATGGAACATTGTGTCTTTTGTGCCTTTCTTTCTACGGGGACAGACTATACTAACTGTGGACGACCCTGTGACAAACATGAGGTGAAGTTAAAAGACCGTGTGGGCAGTGAACACGTCCTTAAAGCCGATGTCGGTTGTCGCAATACTGTATTTAACGGTACTGCCCAAACTGGAGCCGAGTATGTACAACGCCTGATAAACATTGGTTTACGCCACTTCCGCATTGAATTTGTGAATGAAACACCAGAACAAGTCAGCAAAACGATACATTGCTACCGCCAACTGCTACAAGGTGAAATTACAGGTTCTCAACTTTGGCGAGAGTTGAAACTACAAAATCAATTAGGGGTAACTCGCGGGCCGATGGGAGTTTCTGCAATCCGGTCATGAACGAAGGAAGAAGGAAGAAGCCCTAGTCATAATTGCTTTGCAACTTGTCTGAATATTTTTAAAAATGTGCAATTAATTCTGTTTTAATTACGAATTACGAATTACAAAATGAATATCAATGATCAACCAAAATTTACAATATTAGAAATTCAAGACCTCAATGTTAATTATGGCGGTATTCAAGCTCTCAAAAAAATTAATTTGACTATTCAAAAAGGTGAGGTAGTCACTTTAATAGGTGCAAATGGTGCTGGTAAAACTACTACACTACGGGCTATATCTAAAATAGTTAATCCTAAAAGTGGTGAAATTATCTACAGTGGACGCAATATTACTCGTCGCCCAGTCCATGAAATAGTGCAAATTGGTATCGCCCACTGTCCAGAAGGACGCAGAGTATTAGCG
>JBBSOP010000564.1:0-3279 GCA_038259655.1 Chroococcales cyanobacterium | reverse complement strand
TAAACTGACACTAACTTGGCGGGCTACACTCAACAAGATATCACTGACATCAATATCCGCCATGTCTAAATCTTGACTGGACTCAAAATAAACTACATGAAATCCTGCTACTTCCAGTTCTGCTTTGAGACGCTGCAACTCCGTTGACTTACCACAGCCAATATGTCCTGTAAATAATTGGCAAGTCGGCTCATCTGGAGAAATACGAGTGATAGTACGTTGTAATTCTTCAACAATCTTACAGCCCCGGACATCAGCAAAATCGATGTAGTACTGTTGATCCAGTACATTACCCATATTTAAGGTATAGCTAGGGTTACATGCTTTGTAAAAGCGTGACAAATTCAGTGTATTTCTCATGTAGATGCGTTTTTTGCTTTTTTATATACTTAAAATCTCCATCACTTGTATAGGTACATAATTAGCTTGCAATTGATCATATTGCAGATTACAGCGCTCGATGCAGGATTGCAACAAGCAACAGTCAGTACCATAATAGAGATTTAATTGACCCTGATGGGTACAGTATATCCGCCTTTTTTACAGATGCTATTGAGCTTTTGACAATCTTTAAGCTTTTACTTGACTAAAAACTCACTTCTGTGCATTAGTTAACTTGGTAGAAAAAGCTACTCTGTATTACTGTTCTTGATTTGTGTAGCTGCTGATAGGACAGTAATATGTATTAAATCTAGCCCTTTCTCCTCCGGATTCCTGACACCTCAGATGATGAATACTGTAAGGTGTTGTTACTAAAAGTAAAAAAAGTCTTGAGGGTAGCGGCTAACAGATGCTGACAAGGTTTACTGTAGTTAATCAATTACTCTCAACTTACCGAAGAATAGAACCGCAACTAAAAAGGGGTTTAAATGGCTGGCATAGTCTCAGTTTCCCATACAGATTTAGCCCAGCGCCGTCAAAAATTACGGCGGCGGCGGCAGATAAAAATTTTTCAGGCTATTTGGCGAACCTTAGCCATTAGTGGGTTAGCTGGTGGTTTGCTATGGGTGGCAATCCAACCAACATGGGTACTCAATACTCCCAAGCAAATTGTGATGAAATCAGGGAATCAAGTCCTGTCAAAAGAGGCAATTCAGTCATTTTTGACGCTTTCCTATCCTCAATCTTTATGGCGGATTGAACCATCTGCGATCGCTGCTTCTTTAGAGCAGCAACCAACTATTGTCCAAGCAACCGTCGCTCGTCGGCTGTTTCCTCCTGGATTAATTATTGAAATCCAAGAACGAGTACCTGTAGCGATCGCTCAACAGCCCAAGTCATCAAATGCTGATACCAACGATGAACAAGCAGCTACGGGCTTAATAGATGCAAGTGGGGCTTGGATACCCTTAGAAAAATATAAATTAGTGAATCCTGTCGTCAAATTGCCGATTCTCAAAGTTATTGGATTGCCAGCACAATACAGATCCTACTGGAGTCAGCTTTATCCATCTTTGAACCAAAGTTCTGTGAAAATTACGGAAATTGATTGCCAAGATCCAACGAATTTAATTTTGAAAACAGAACTAGGAAATGTCTATCTTGGTGCGCCAAGTTCCCAATTATCTGAACAAATTAAGGTACTCGCTCAAATGCGTCATTTATCTACAAAGCTCGATCCTAGTCAAATAGAGTATATTGATCTGAAAAATCCCGAATCCCCATCAGTACATGTGAACCAAAAAAAACAGGACATCGACTCCCAAGCTCCCTAGAAATATCCAGTATGTTGAATTTAGCAAATTCTAGTAAATTAAGAAATTTTATGTTTACTAAATATATTGATTATTTTCACTTTTCTAACCAAGCCAAAAACTTAGTGTCAACTTTCAATTAATTCAGATAGGATAATCAATCATCAGACCTCCTTCAAGATTAACAGACCTACAATTGTTACCCTAACATCTGGTCGAAGGGTGCAATATGTTAGACAATCGGATGATGGTGTGTGGTGTGGAAAATGCCTTGTATCTACCAATCTTTAACTTAACCCAGGTACATCAAATAGCAAATCGTTCAGGATGTTATATAACTGATAAGCATAGTCTTCCTTGCCTTTGACTTTTCAGTTAAGTCAATAGAAGGCAAAATTTGTGTCTTAAGTTGCAATCATTTCTATGGTTAAATCTATCAATTATATGGCTAAGGCAGGTGAGATGGGCTATTACAGCGCATTTTTGCAGGACATGCTATCTAAGCATGATATTATTCGCACTGCTATTAGATGTATATTTGATTTACTAGAATCAGCCGATAGTATTAATCATCTGGGGATAAAAAACTCGTATTATCAGTATTTTATTGCTCTAAAGGCGAATAAAATATACAAAGACAATGTAATGAGTGTGGCTGTTAATTTAAAAAAAACAAACACTGCTAGTTGTCAACATCATCAAAAATCACAATCATTAACAGAATTATTAGGAGGGTACTGGGTATGTCAAAGGTATGCTATGCCAAATTGGCAACATAGTAGTGAAAATATTCATATTTTGTGGAAGTTATACAGATCAATTTTAAGTAAATGTATGTATACTTCTCTAGCATTAGCTGTTCAAGCAATTGCTTTTATGGTTTATCCCATAGCAAACTTTCGCACTTCCAATCTTGTTAAGGTTGGAAATAATGATCACAATAAAGAACAGTGCCATAGAGGCAGTGTCCAACTATAGTTGACTCTTAGGTGAAGAATACCTGAGAAAGTCGTTTATCTACCTTTCAAAATCCAATGACACTTGATAATAACCAAGAGCTTACCTATAAGAACTCCCAATCTGTGGGGCAACCAGGATTTTCACTGGCATCTAACTCGACTAATCCCTTTAATCACTCTGGGCTTAATTTTGGACAAAACAACGATAGTAAAAGGATCACTACAGAAAATAGCAGAATTGGCGAAATTGTTCCAGGTCGAGTTGCCAACATCAAAGTAATTGGTGTGGGTGGTGGTGGTGGAAATGCGGTTAACCGCATGATTGAGTCTGATGTATCTGGAGTAGAGTTTTGGTCAATTAATACTGATGCTCAAGCTTTAACTTTGGCAGGGGCCCCTAGTCGGTTACAAATTGGGCAAAAGCTAACACGGGGTTTAGGAGCAGGTGGTAATCCTGCCATTGGTCAAAAGGCAGCAGAGGAATCACGAGACGAAATTGCTACGGCTTTAGAAGGTGCTGATCTAGTATTTATCACGGCTGGCATGGGAGGTGGTACTGGAACAGGTGCTGCCGCCATTGTTGCAGAAGTAGCAAAAGAAATGGGCGCTCTTACTGTTGGCGTAGT
>JBBSOP010000563.1:0-3294 GCA_038259655.1 Chroococcales cyanobacterium | reverse complement strand
CCTCACTTTCATTCCTATCAACGCCAGTTGCGCGGGTTCCCCGCGTTGTAGCAAGTGGCGTAGAGGCTTTAAAACCTTAATTTCCCGTTCGTGGTTGAGGCTATTTAAGCCCCTCTCCGCGTCGGAGAGGGGTTGGGGTGAGGTTCATCGAACTCACGTTAAATAATAAGATACTAAGTAATGAAACAGAAATAAATATATTCATGACCATAAGTCATAAGGCGTAGAACATAGGGCATAGTATAAGAAAACAAAGTGACATTTAATTATGCCTAATCACTTATTACGATAGACGCTGGTTTTGTTATATGCTGGCAAATTCACGGAGGAAATTAATTACTGATAATCGATACAGCAATAACAGGTGGATACCAGAAAATAATTTGCTCTTTTGACTAAATTCGATAAGATCGAACCGTGAAAAATAAATATTTATAGCTGTCCAAAACTTAATTATGTAATTAAGGTGCTGTAAAAAACAGAAACCAGTACCCAATAAATGCTATGGAAGTTTAACTACAAGGTGCATATCAATGGATTTATTAGAATACCAAGTTAAAGAATGGTTTGCAGAAATAGGCATTCCCGTATTGCCTTCTCAACGTATTGACCATCCTACAGATCTGAAGCGTTTAAAAATTCACTACCCAATTGTACTTAAGTCTCAAGTACATGCTGGAGAAAGAGCTAAAGCTGGCGGAGTCAGGGTTGTAGAAACAACTATCGATGCGATCGCCGCCGCCCAAACTATCTTCAATTTACCGATTTGGGGTGAGTTACCAGACGTACTACTAGCAGAATCGAAGTACAATGGTCAAGAAGAATTTTACCTAGCGGTAGTTTTAGACACCGCTGTTTGCCGACCAGTATTTTTGGGTTGCAAAGAAGCTGATATTGATTGGGAATCGGCAGGGGAGAGAATGCAGCATATTGTCGTTGAACAAGAATTTTCTCCTTTTTACGCCCGGCAATTGGCTTTGAAAATGGGTTTGCAGGGTCAACTGATGCAGTCAGTAAGCAGTGTTCTAGAGAAGATGTATCAGTTGTTTGTGCAAAAAGATCTAGATTTAGTAGAAATTAATCCCTTGGCAATCAGTAGTTCTGGGCAAGTCATGGCTCTTAATGGTAAAGTCAACATCAATGAAAGAGCTTTGGGTCGTCATCCTAAAATTGCTGAGATGGTAGCAAAGATGACCACTCGTCATAGCAGTAGCCAAATCAATGGTCATCTGCGTGATTGGGATGGTTTAGACATGCACGGTAAAATCGGCATTTTAGGTAATGGTACTGGTTCGATGATGGCAACATTTGATTTAGTTGTCGGTACTGGTGGTAAACCCGGTATTTGTCTGAATTTACGTCATTCTTTCCTTACTGATACCTCACCAACTACCTTCTGCGATCGCCTCACAAAAGGGCTAAATATTCTAGCTGCTGACAAAAGCACTCAGGTAATATTAATTAATCTCTTAGGTAGTGTGCCTCAAGCAGAGGAAGTAGCCCAAGTCATTGCTAAATTTGTGCAACACGAAACAAGCGAACTCACATCACAGGTTGCAACCACTAATGGTAATAGCAACAGAAGCCGTCAGCAATATCATCTTCCCCATATAGTTGTTCGTCTTGCTGGTTCTGAGTTCGATATGGCTAAGAATTTTTTAACTACATTAAAAACTCAGAATAATGCATTAATAGTAGTAGAAAATTTAGATGAGGCAGTAGCAGAAGCAGTCCGTTTTACCAAGCCCGTTGCTGCCAAAAAAAGGTAAAGCAGGGAGCAGTGGGACAAGGAGACAAGGGGGACAAGGAGGACAAGGAGGACAAGGAGGACAAGGAGGACAAGGAGAGAATAATAACTAATGCCCAATGCCCCATGCCCAATGCCCAATGCCTTTTTAAAACATTGGGTTTCTAAATCTACCAGAATATTTTATGAACTTAACGCCAGACAGCAAAGTATTAATCCAAGGCTTTAGTGAATTTATTTCAGCAACTCATATTGCTCAAATGAAAGCTTATGGTACAAATTTGGTTGCTGGTGTCAATCCCGGATCTGGGGGACAGCAACTATACGATCTACCGATATTCGACTTGGTAGAAGAGGTAGTAGAGCAATTTGGCACTATTGACACAACAATTATTTGTGTACACCCTTACCAAGTGCTGGATGCAGCCCTAGAAGCGATCGCTTCTGATATTCGCCAAATTATCATCATTTCTGCTGGTGTACCGCCTTTAGATATGGTGCAATTACTCCGCAAAGCCGAAGCCGGTGAAACTTTAGTCATAGGGCCTAACAGCCCCGGAATTATCGTACCAGGAAAAATTCTTCTAGGCACTCAACCAAGTGAATTTTATACACCAGGGATAGTAGGCATTGTCAGCCGCAGCAGTACCCTGACATACGAAGTTGCTTGGGAATTAACAAAAGCTGGTTTAGGGCAATCGATTAGTGTCAGTATTGGTAGTGATGCGATCGTTGGTTCATCGTTTTTGCAATGGATGCAAATTCTTGATGAAGACGAAACTACAGAGGCGATCGTTTTAGTTGGCCAACCAGGCGGTGATAGTGAAGAAGCGGCAGCGCGTTACATTACTGAAGCAATTGATAAACCAGTAGTTGCCTACATTGCAGGTAGACAAGCACCAGCAATTAAAAACTGGCGACAAACAGGAAATTTAGCCACAGTTATCGGACGCGCTCCTAATTTTGGCACTGCTCAAAGTAAATTAGCTGCTTTCCAAGCAGCAGATGTACCCGTCGCTGAACGTCCTTCTCAAATTTCAGAATTGCTAAAAAAGGCGATTCGTTAATTTTAAATGGGCATAGGGCATGGGGCATGGCTAATTTCCCGGATCAGCGATCGCATCAAGCAATTCTGAGAGTTAACATAGGTTTAATTCCATATTTGACATTCCACCTACGGCTGTTGCGAAGTAAGAAGAACTGCAAAGGTGTTCAGCATGAGGAAGAGTCTTTGAAAGAATCGCGTACTCTGTTAAGAAAATCAAAATGGTACAAACTCCTGCTAAACTCCTGACCTTAGAAGAATTTTTACAATTACCGGAGACAGAACCCGCCAACGAGTACGGGGAAGTTGTATTTGCCAAATTCCAAGAAAAAATTCGTCTAATTGCTGAAAAGTCAGCTGAATCTGACTTTTCACGGGATGTGGAAAAGGGGATTGGTTCGCGATGGCTTATCGCGAACCAATCCTTTGAACTTAAGATGATTTGCGTCCTCTAATATAAGGTGCTTGTAGTGTCGTATTCTGGGGTGCAAATGAAACTATT
>JBBSOP010000562.1:0-3317 GCA_038259655.1 Chroococcales cyanobacterium | reverse complement strand
AATTAATTTCTGGAAATTCACACCAAGACATCAAAAAAACGTCTTTAGCCGGTGTAATAATTTCATAATTATTCTCTTGCTTTTTCTTTTTTAGCCGACAATTATTTAGCTGCAATTTTTCTCTCAACAGTTTTTCAAATTCTGGAATCAAAGTTGAAGATGTATTCATGGTTTCTACACTGTTAATTGTGTTATTTCAACAAATATTAGGAATCCATTTGATTTTTGAAAAGCTTGATCAGGTAAAGCTCTCAACTAGGATAGTCAAATTTTCAAGTGTGATTCCTATATTATCTGATGATATTTCTCAGTGTGATACTTCAAATATCTATCACAACATATTGTATCAATCAGAATATTTTTTAGAATTTGAGTTTAACTCTCTTAATATCAGCGTAACAGAAAATAGCCATTTTTAACTAAGTTTATTGCAGTCTGATACCCATCTGCTCTTTATGTTTGCCGTCAATCAGGAGACTTGAAAATAAGTTAAAGATCATAGATTTACTAAATTGCCAATTCCTGTTACTGTTCCAGTCCAGGTTTAATAGTCCTCAGCAAAGAGGCACGCTTTGTTTACCTAATGAGCCTGGAAGGTAATTGTTACAACGAAGTGAACCTGACACTGATTTATTTCAAGTCGTATTTTTTGTATAAAATAAATTTTACATTTTCAGATCACTTACTTAAATCTACTAAATCTGTCTGTAGCGGTAGATACTAATTATCCGAAAGTAGTCTATAGTAGTTAGTAGATTACACAAAACTAGGTAAACAACTTGGCTAACATTATTGATACTGCCGTTAATGCAGGCTCTTTCACTACCCTAGTTACTGCAATCAAAGCTGCAAATCTGGTAGATACTCTCAAGGGTACTGGCCCATTTACTGTTTTTGCACCCACTGATGAAGCGTTTGCGAAACTTCCAGCAGGTACAGTAGACGCATTACTGAAAGATATTCCCAAGCTCAAAAAAATATTGACATATCATGTCGTTTCAGGCAAAGTCCTGTCAGCAGATGTAGTTAAGCTGAAGTCAGCTAACACCGTTGAAGGAACGGAAGTGAAAATTGATGCTTCTAATGGTGTCAAGATCAATGATGCCACTGTTACAACACCAGATGTTGCTGCCGATAACGGTGTTATCCACATTATTGACACAGTTTTGATTCCTGCCTAAACAAAGCCTGAGAGAGAGAATACTATTTTTGGGGCAGCGATTATTTGTAGTCGCTGCCCCACAAATGTCTAAATGTATTTACTAAGGTATATTTACACATGTTTCTCTTTTAGCTAACAATAAATCTATCTAAGAAGTTTGCCTTTGTTCTGATCAGGCTAGCTTTTTGATATGGGGCAAGTGTAGCAAAATACTAATATAGAAACCTATTGCAGAGATTGAGACACACGGTCTAGTAAGCAAATTCAAGTTTACCTTTTTGATGCATTTGCTCACACCAAAGTAAACCAACATTGCATAAAGGATTTCATGAAAGCATTATTGATTTACCCTCAGTTCCCCCAGTCTTTTTGGTCTTACGATCGCTTTATGGAAATCGCAGGACTAAAAGCTGTTTTGCCTCCACTGGGAATTATTACAGTAGCAGCCCTTCTCCCTCAAGACTGGGAAATTAGATTTTGCGATCGCAATGTCAATCAAGAAACAGATGCAGACTGGGAGTGGTGTGACTTAGTAATTCTCTCTGCAATGCTAGTACAGAAGCCAGACTTCCACACTCTAATCAAAAAAGCAGTGCGGTTAGGCAAAAAAGTCGCGGTCGGTGGCCCCTATCCCACCTCTATCCCCCAAGATGCCCTTGACTCTGGAGCGCATTATCTGGTTTTGGATGAGGGAGAGTTAACAGTTCCCCAGTTTATAGAAGCGCTTAATCAAGGCCAAGAGCAAGGAATCTTTCGCTCTCTAGAGAAACCTGATGTTACCCAAAGCCCATTACCGCGTTTTGATTTGTTACAACGAGATGCCTACTTGATGATGGCTATGCAATTTTCTCGCGGTTGCCCCTTCAATTGCGAATTTTGCGACATCATTGTCTTGTATGGTCGCAAACCACGTACCAAAGAACCCCAGCAAGCTATAGCCGAGTTACAAGCTCTTTATGATTTAGGTTGGCGAGGGTCACTTTTTATTGTTGATGATAACTTTATTGGCAATCAGCGTAATGTCAAACGCTTCCTGCGAGAATTGATCCCTTGGATGAAGCAGCACGACTACCCATTTACCTTCATCACTGAAGCTTCTGTTAATTTGGCAGAAGATGAAGAAATGTTGCAGTTAATGAATGAAGCAGGGTTTTATGCTGTCTTCCTCGGCATTGAAACCCCTGACCAAGATAGTCTCCAAGTAACACAAAAACTGCAAAATACTCGCAATCCGCTAACTGAAGCCTGTCGTAAAATTAATGACGCAGGGATGCTCATCTATGCAGGTTTTATCCTTGGTTTTGATGGAGAACGCCCAGGAGCAGGAGAACGGATTCAAGCTTTTGTTGAACAAACTAATATTCCTCAACCAATGTTGGGCATTCTCCAAGCTTTGCCTAACACTGCTCTATGGAACCGTCTGCAAAAAGAGCAGCGTTTAGTAGAAGGTGTTGGTGTGACTGAGGTAGGAGACCAGAATACTTTGATGAATTTTGTTCCTACCCGCCCGGTAGCTGAAATTGCTAAGGAGTATGCAGAAGGCTTCTGGATGTTATATGAACCTAAGAACTATCTCAGACGCTGTTTTCAGCAATGTTTGAGTATTAATTCGCCAGTAGAGCGAAAGCAAACTATGCAATTTTCTCCCGGTAAGGGGTTGCGGCTCGTTGCTCAGTTAATCTGGCATCAGGGCTTACGGCGGCCAGAAATTCGCTTACAGTTTTGGCAACAACTATGGACTATTTTGCGGAAAAAACCTCAAGTTCTTAATATGTATTTAGGGCTATGTGCCGCTGGAGAGCATTTTTGGGAATATCGCGCTTTAGCTAGGGAAAGAATTACTCAACAACTAGGCTATGATCCACTGGAAGAAGTCCCTGTGTTAACTGAGCCAGAACCAATGTTAATAAAATCTTGATTGGACTCAAAAATATTCTCAAAATAAAAAGTTAAAAAACTCCTTTTTTTCTTGACCTTTTTGCTATGAATTAACGTGAGTTCGATAAACCTCTCCCCAACCCCTCTCCGCATCGGTTATGCGTTACCCACATCTTTCTTTACAATCTTGAAACCCATGTTCTATAACCGTCTTAGACACTGAGAATTTAGGCATACTTGACAAATTCGCTTTTAATCTTCTCGCTAAAACTGCGTT
>JBBSOP010000561.1:0-3332 GCA_038259655.1 Chroococcales cyanobacterium | reverse complement strand
GCTAACAAGCTCTAAAATTTACCGTGGTGGTGCATTTTCAAAGCTGAACTCAGTACCAACTTTTAGTTGGTTGGCATTCAAGCGGGGAGACATCAGCAAAGATGTGTCGTAAGGATTTGGTAAGTCTGGAGTCCGAATATAAGGATCATTGCCAACTTGCTGGGTCAAGACATCTCGATAGAGAGTGTTAAGTAATTCAGCATCGCGGGCAATTTCATTTTCTGGAAACGAATTTTTAAAACCCGAACCCGAACCTAAAAATGAGTCTATTTGGCGTTTGATTGTGCCGTTTTCGTAGAAGTTGCGATCGTGTCGAAAAAAAGCTCGTTCAAATGCATCATTTGTTGTTTCGTAATTGGGTGCTTTTGTTTCAGCAGATGCGATCGCCGGAACAGCAAGACCAGTAACTAACAGTACCAATAAACCACTCAAGGTTTTAACTTTTATACCCATATTCTTTACTCCTCAATTTTTGGGCAAATCTTAACTTATGCTTAATTTCAGAACTCTTTAGAGTTCAACCTTTGGTGTAGCACAACTTTTAATGTTTTGTAATGACGTATCCTACTGAAACCCTTACCCAATCAGATATTTGTGCAGCTACTACAGATTTGACTACTCTGCACCACAAACTACTAGATTTATTTTGTCAACTTGCTTATCAAGAAGGTGATTTTGTTCTCTCTTCTGGGCAAAGTAGCTCTTACTACATCAATGGTAAACAGGTGACACTCCACCCCCAAGGCGCTTTGGCAATTGGTCGCCTTCTATTATCTTTACTACCAACAGATACCCAAGCCGTGGCTGGTTTAACATTGGGTGCTGATCCAATTGTCACAGCAGTAAGTGTAGTTTCTGCTTATGAAAATCGACCTATACCAGCGCTGATTATTCGTAAAGAAGCCAAAGGTCACGGCACAAAAGCTTATATTGAAGGCCCTAATTTGTCAGAAGGTACAAAAGTCGTCGTTTTGGAAGATGTCGTTACGACTGGACAATCTGCAATGAAAGCTGTTGAGCGTCTTCGGGATGCTGGTTATACAGTGGATACAGTAATTTCACTGGTAGATAGGCAACAAGGTGGAGCAGAATTTTATCAGTCGGTGGGGTTGAAATTTCAGGTGGTGTTTACGATTGAAGATATTCAGCAACGATATAGTGAGCTAAAAAATTAGTAATGCGATCGCAGTTATCAAATTAAATCAACACTAAGTAGGTTTGTTGTACTGCGATCGTAAATTCTTAGTAAAATATAGCGCCTTAGTCTTTTTTTCTCAATGACAAAATCCGCAGACGTTAGCACAAAACGTTTAATTAGCCTAGCACCTGATAACTGGGTAAAATGGGTAACGCAAATTCCCGATATTACAGCTGGTGAAATACTCAATTCAGAATTTCAGTTACCCTGTATTAATCAACATTCTCAAACTCACCAATTTAGAGATACCTACAAGTTTTGCATCAAATATTGCTGGTTTACGAGCAATTCAAGATTATCGCGTTATTAACTTGTGGGAAGTTGATGTAAACATTGTCTTTGAACAACCGTTACCCTCTTTACTTCCCTTTGTGCCAATTCTTAAAGGTGGTGAAAACGAGTCTACAATTAGAGAAGCGCTACAAATGCTTCGTGCTGACCAACAATTAAACCAACTAGAAACAGTCTTAGCTTTTTTTGCTACTTTTGTATTAGATAGCGCCTTAGTTCAAGAAATTATGAGGTGGGATATGGCTGTATTACGCGAATCGCCTTGGTATCAAGAAATTGAACAGCGTGGACGGCATATAGGCGAAGCAATAGGAAGACAAGAACAAATGTTGTCAGATATCGAAATGAGTTTAGAAGTCAAGTTTGGCAGCGAAGGATTAGATTTGATGCCACAAATTAGCCAAATCTCTGACTTAGAGCGATTAAAGGCTATTTTGCGGAGTATTGTTACAGCAAATAAGCTTGAAGATTTGCAACAAATTTTATAGTGCGATCGCATTTTCTCTTTTTTTATAAACGCGATCGCTTTTAAGCAGCAACTTGATAGATAAGCAAAAATTTCTTATTTTATTAAAGGGAGAAGGTCAAAGTCTTGGCGAATTTCTAAAAGCGATCGCTCTAACAACGGTTCAAAATTTAGGAATGGAAGATAACATTGACGCTGGCGATTTTTCCACAACATTACTATTAATTCTGGTAATAATTTTGGCAAAACTAAAAAAATTGAACTATATAACCAAAAAACTCCATGTTGTTCAATCAAGTCGTCATACATGACGCGGATTACTGGACTGATGGTCGAGTCTTGAAGTGTACTTAAGTGGTCGCGAAACTTGTAGTCACTTGTCCACCAAATTAGGGGCAATAACTTGAGTTCATCATACATCCCTGTATCACAACCATAGATGATATGACTGACATCATGTGCCAGCAGAATTTTTGCAAATTCTGGAGGTAATTTTTTGGGATTAGTAAGATTTGGATTCACAGCATAGTATTCATCTAGTCCTTGCTGGAGTGTCTGGGTGCTGTGTTTATTTGTATAAAAAGGACGAGGACACTTACTCATCTTGCACTCTCTTTTCTTTACGATAGCGTTTCGTAAATATAATAACACTTATGAGTGATACCGCTAAAAAGCCGCTAGGAAGACCCCGGAGTACTGAAGCCCATCAAGCTATGCTGCAAGCAACCTTAGAACTTTTAGCAGAAGTTGGTTTTGATGCTATGAGTATTGATGCGATCGCAACTCGTGCTGGAGTGGGAAAACCCACCATTTATCGCCGCTACTCTGGCAAAGAAGAATTAGTTGCTGATGCAATTGAGAGTGTGCGGCAGGATGTTGTCATTCCTGACACTGGTAATCTCTGGAGCGATATTGATGAATTAATCAAAAATGCAGCACAAATTTCTTTGAGTCCTTTGGGGCGAAAGACTGTTGCCATGATTATCAGCAGCGCATCGAGCAATTCTCAGTTTGCTGAAATTTACTGGACAAAATATTTACAACCGCGACGACAAGCCTTTGCTGTGGTACTTGAACGAGCAAAAGCCAGAAATGAAATTCAGGCAGATTTAGATCCTGGTTTAGTCTTTGACAGCATGAGTGGCATTATGCTTTATGCACTCATCTTTCAACCCACGCCTGAATTATGGGAAGAATATGTTCGTCGTGCTTTACGTCTTTTTCTGTAATGTATCGCCAGTACTAAAATAATTGCAGGCTTTGTTTGTATAGCCCCAGATTTTAAGTCTGAGGGCTATTAATTTTTAATTAACCTTGTGCTACAGGTTCTTTCGCCAAGAACTTCTCAAGTTCTGTCAACGCATCAGCATCAACCTT
>JBBSOP010000560.1:0-3338 GCA_038259655.1 Chroococcales cyanobacterium | reverse complement strand
GTTGGTAGCGTGGTTCTAAAAACTGGTGATTTAAAAGTGCTGCTACAGATAAAGCCCCCGCCGTGAAAGCTTTTTCTTGTTCTTTATAGTTATGTGGGTCAATTTGGTTTAAGTGAATTTCCCCAAGGTTACAGTGGAAGTTGCTACCAATAATTTCCATTTTTGTTATCCTAGAGGCTTTTTATCCTCTAGTTCTATGAGTTCTAAATTCCTCATAGATCCGACTATATTTTCTACTAACGAAAAATCGCATTAGTAGCCGGAGACTCGTGGAGCCGTTGTCAACAACGGAGGTAAAACCCAGATTATATTCTTTTTAAACTCCAAATTTTATTGATAATTTAAAAAGGTTCACTCTCTAGTCTGTACGGTGTCAAAGATATTTTAATTTCTTTAATTACCTCGGTATTCCCATCGCAGGGTTCACCGATTTTCCCCGGTGTTTAACGTGAGGCAAAATTACTTACCACACGGATTTAAACCATGACGAGCTAAACGATGTTCTAGTTCATCAGCAGCAAGGTTAGGATAGTGTTGTTGTAACCACTGTTTTGCTGTTCCTTGTTCGTAAGATTTCAAGAAATCAACTTTTAAGGCTTGCGTTGGTAGCAAATCACAGTTGGATCTAGCGACAGCTTCACCAGCCCATTGAATCGCACCTTCGCCACTGTAATACTGTTTGCGAACAGCATCAACACATTCTTCTAATGTGGGCTTGCGGTGAAACACTCTGGTATGATTTGCCATCCGTAAAGCATCACGCTCTGGATCAATTCGCCAGTTGCCATTTTGATCCTGCTGCCATAAGTTATCTTTAGCAGTGGCTCCTAGTTGATCGTCAGAAATAAACTGACGTATCCCCGCGCTTCTTCTAATGTTACCAGCAACAATTGTGACAGCAGCTTGATCAATTAATAAGCAGCATTCAACGGAATTTAATTGTCGTCCTACAGCTTTATTGAGAATAGATGCACAACGCTGATAAAGTCCAGGCAATTTAACGGGATTAGCTACTCCTCCAAAGCCGCTAAGAGTTTCTCCGGCTTGACGTACATCACTGATATCGACTAATACTTGAACTGTTGCGGAAAATTTTTCATCCGTGGAGAGTTCTAATAAAGTTTGATAGGATTTGACCCAGCCTTCTCGGCTATCTCCAACGTGGATAGTGACGCTGTTACCTTCTATATGGATTTCAGTATATTCACGTCGCAACTGCTTAGGAGTACTACCGAGTTCGCCTTGTAAGGTGATATTTAGGTGATTGCGGATGGCGGGTAACTGATTAATATATTTTGGTTCTAGGATGGCTCCTGTACCACAGCCCATCATCGCCAAATCCATCATCAATCCAAAAGCACTCCAGTCTTCTAGGTTGGTAGATGTGCAATTATAAGCCCCGGAAAAGTTTCTGGGTTTAGCTATCCAGTCAGTACCGCCAACCCATAGCCACCGTCCACTAGGGAGAGCTTTGAGATTGCGTTGCATCTGGTCTAAGATGGCAACTTCTTCTGGGCGTAACTTGCCTAAATCGATTATGCCTTGGATGGTGCGATCGCACACCTCATCCCATGTTTCTCTTAGCCCTGCCTTTGTGCGGCGGCTGTAAGTTCTAAAAAATACTGGATTAGCAGCTGGCGCAGTTTCAGGGAACTGCGTAATCTGACGTTTTCTTTCAAGCTCTCGAACCATAAATTAGGTGTTTTGCGTTCTTGTTGGGTGCGGACAGATTATGACTATACGCCAAGTGGAATTAGGATTAAAGATTGCAAAATTTTCCACTTTACGCTACTCCCCCACCCGTAAGAATTGCAACAAAATTGATCATGTATAATATGTCTTTGCTATTGTGCAAATGCCTCTACTGAGTTGCAAATATGAGCAGTATTTTGGTGGTGAATATCATAAATTTCATAGCTTCATTTTAGGTTAGGGAACTCCAAAAAATAAATTATCCAATTTATTCAGATTTTATTTTTCTTACTCCCCCTGCTTCTATAACGATGGGATATTTTTTTAGTTGGAAGTCCCTTAGGTGAAATGGTTCATCCAGATATTCACAGTAGATCAACCATTTAGGCGCAAAAGTATGAAGTTTTGTTACACGTTGCGTAATTGTTATGAGGCAAACTGAAATTTATAGAATTAGCCGTAAACTGTCGAGGGAAACAGGGAAAGTCAATCCCGTCTCGTTGACATTTCATCCCATAGCCAGAAGCGAAGGATTTTTATACTTGTCTACTATAAAAAGGGAAATATACCTCACATAGCTCATTAGATATAACCATTTGTGTTGAAGAGGAAAAAATGAGGTCATAACCTAGCTAAAGTTCTGGAGTTCGTCATGTATGAACTAGTTCAAGCAGTCTTCAGTGGTGATGAAAAAATTGCTCTACATCAGTTAATTGATGATTTAAGAGGCTTAGATAAGTTTTACTTCCTCAGAAACGAAATTTTACATGTCTTTGCTGAATATTGTCAGCAATGTCAAAAGCCTGCCTACTTTTACTACTCTTCGGCGATTGGTAAATTAATTAACTACACCCATGAAATAATTCTGGAAGACGAAAGTCCGTGGTTTGTCGTTCGACCGAGGATTGGTAGTCAACAGGTATGGCGATTAAGACCTGATTTTACTGGGTTTGATCTGATGACACCCCAGGAATTTTTAGATGTGAGCGATCGCCTCGTCAACCGTTCCCAATCTCACATTCTCGAAATCGACCTCCATCCCTTTTATCAGGGTTCCCCCACTATTGATGACCCCAGAAATATTGGTCAAGGTCTAGCTTTTCTCAACCATTACTTGTGTAATCAATTATTGACTGATCCTGAGTATTGGGTAGAAGCATTGTTTAAAGCGCTACATCGATTACACCACAACAATATTCCTCTACTAATCAGCGATCGCATTTCTTCAGGTACTCAGTTAGCCAAACGAATTAAGCAAGCACTGAAGTTTCTGAGTCAGCAATCTCCTGATGAATCCTACGAAAGGTTTCGCTTTGAGCTGCAAGAACTTGGCTTTGAAGCGGGTTGGGGTAATACTGCGGCGCGAGTTAGCGAAACCTTAGAACTTTTCGAGCGACTGATTGATACCCCCCAGCCTGCAATCCTCGAAGCATTTGTGTCCCGCGTCCCCGCTGTTTTTCGAGTTGTTCTGATTTCTATACACGGTTGGGTTGGTCAACAAGATGTCTTAGGACGAGATGAAACATTAGGTCAAGTTATTTATGTCCTGGAACAAGCTAGAAGCTTAGAAAATAAACTGCAAGCAGAAATCAAGCTTGCTGGTCTTGATTTGCTGGGTATTAAACCCCATGTAATTATTCTGACTC
>JBBSOP010000559.1:0-3358 GCA_038259655.1 Chroococcales cyanobacterium | reverse complement strand
GCATACTACACAATAATTGTTCAAGGTCGCGGATGCTTTGAGGCTGACAAGATAATATTTTTAACCTCTAATTCCATTTGGTTTGCGTTCTCTCATATCGCTTTTAGTCTAAACTCCAGACCTAAAATGAAGTGCTTTAATGTGATTCTATTAATTAATAGTTTTATTGATATGAATAGTCTGGCCAGTTTGGTAACTGGACTCAAATTACACCTTGCACTTATGGGAAGCCTTAATTTTTTTTACTCAGCACGTACTATTGATACAAACTACATTACAAGTGCGCTCAACTCTCGACAGTTGAGGGTTGAGCGCAGTCGAAACCCGATTGGTTGGGACACTATTAACCCGCAGATGCTTAAGGGCTTTAACCCTTTTTGTAAAGCCCTGCTCGTATGGCTGTAATTTACCGTGTAGTGTCTATGCGAGACACTACGCGAACACTACAAACTTTTAAATTAATCCGTTTCTGGTAATGTCTGTACCTTACCGTTAGGACTGAGAATTACTCTAATTCTGAGATTTTTTCCATATCTATTAGCGGAAACAAAAGGTTTGCCAATGTCAGGCATTCCAGTACTGTCAACATATTCTCTTGCTGGCTTATTTAGCGGAAAAATTCGCTCAATTGTGCCATCAACACCCACCATCAAACTATACTCTAGTGTTTGTGTTAATCCCGCAGGTGGTTGCCAACGGTCTTTCAAGAGTTCTCTAGCTTCTGCTATTTGGGGTGTATCAAATAAAGTACTATCGGTGGAAGCCTTTGCAGATGTTGAGTTTGGAGATGCACCCCTCAATCGATCAACTAGTGAATCACTATCAGCAACAGCAGAGGATGTACTACTTGTAGGAGATAATCCCGAAGATGGTTCTTTAGTAGAAGCAGCTGTTTGAGAGGAATTGATTTTTTCCTCCAATTGTTTGGGGTCAAAAGGTGTGTAGTTTTGGGGAAGATTGGGAGCAGAAGGAGGAACTGCTGAGATATTGGGTGATAAACTGCCTGTAGTTGAAGAAATATTGGGTGGCAAATCTCGTTTTTTAGGAAGACCAATTTCACTTTGAGAAATTGATCCACTAGAGTTTTGTTTGAGATTTGGTTGAATAGCAATTTGCGGATTTCCTGTGGCGAATGCTGGATTTTGCTGACTGCTATTCAGAGTTGGAATCGTTCCCTGAGGTATGGTTGAAGTATCTTGTGGAGGTAGTTGGGATGCTGGAGACAAAGGTGAGGATAAACTCGAATTAGGAGCCGTCAGAGGCTTTTGGGGCAAACTATCTGTGGGAAGTGGCGGGGTAGAGCCTAGAGGTGGTAGTGATGATAAATTATCTGGGGGAGTGAGTCCGGGTTGTGGTGTCGCCAGGTTGAGTGAAGGTGCTAAAGCAAGTTCTTCATTTGCTGAAGTTGTGTTTTTAGCTGTTGATGGCTGCTTTTGCCTAGTGTTGTTGGCAAATTGCAATGTTAAGGGTAATAAACCTACACTTAATACGAGTACTGCGGCAACGGGTGTCCAAGCGGGTAATCGCCGCGCTGTACTAGTTTTATCGAGACTTGGTAACGCCATGACATCAGCCGAGTATTCATCTAAGGCAGTTGCTAAATCAAACAGTTGCAGCAGACTAAGTTGAATTACAGAACCAGATCCTTGGTTAGCAAGGGAACCGAGAAATAGATTATGAGTTAAATATTTACCTGGCTCTAAATGTATTTTTGTCCCTGGTATTTGGGAGCTAAAAGATTGAAATGTTTGAGTTGGCAGTGAAGGTTGGTGAAAATCTGTTAATTCCGAATCATGAGGTACTTTGCTGGAATCTTCGTTTCCTGAAAAACTGACCCAAAAGTTTTCTGAAGACTGTTGGAGGATTTCTTGTATGTAGCTGGTGACTGCATCACATAACGCTTCTAGTTGATCGCGATCGCCCCGAATTGGTACTCTACGTTCTTCAGGTAGTCGTGGATCATCGAAGCTTAGCTCAAAGCTGAGCTGTTTAAGCACAGTTCTCCCCATCCATTGAGATAAGGGTGAACTTTGCGCCAAGATTTCTAATGTGCAAGTAGGGGGGGTGTAGCGACGAATGACAGAATTTGATGATGGCATGGCAAGAACTGCGGGGGAAAAAGATTATCTAAAAAATTTATTTTGCAGAACGGTCTATAAGTGCTAGCCAGAGACGGCGGTGTCCACCAGAGGCACTGTAAAACAGTAAATCTACAAGCAGTTTCAGTGCTAGGCGGGTAAGTAAATCTGTTGAGATTTGCTCGTCCTCTTCCATGCGCTCTTGGTAGACGTTGCAAAAAGCATCAATATAATCTCCAAGTAAAGCAGCCTGATGAGGTTCTCGGTTGTCTTGGGCCATTTGTTCTAGTAGACCAACAGCACGGCGAATCAATTCTTGATGCTGCTTGGCGAGATAGCAAATAATTAGAACAAGCGATCGCGCTTCTTCGACATCTAGTTTTTTTCGCCCTCCTTGACCTTTACGTATGGGATTGGATTGACGTAATCGCCACAGAGCTACCCTGTCTGGCACTCTTGACTCTAAATTCAAATTAGTTGCCGCCGAGAGCATGGCCTCGGAACCAATGCCAGTTAAAGTTTCTAGGGCTAACAGCACCAAGTCTAATTGGGTTTTGATATTTTCCCATTGAACTGTATTCGGGGCTGGAAGCTTGATTAAATCCTCCCACTGAGAATTTGATGTAGTTGAATTGGCGGCCAAGTGCATAACTTTTAGCATAGGTGATCAGGCTGATAGGGGATGTTGCTGTTACCCATTTTGAAACCAGACTCTTAAGTGTTAAGGTTGGTTTCCTATAGCTAGAAGCTGCAACTAGCTTTTCTCTTAATGGTCAACAGCAGTGATCTCTGTCTTACTCTACAAGATGAAAATTTATTTTCAACATAATAAAACAATATCGATCTAGTAGAGGTTTACCTCTTCTTAACCGCTATTTCAGTACAAAAGTATAAATAAATATCATCCAAAAAAGTTAATTCCTAATTGCTAATCGCTGATGATAACTAGACAATTAGTAATTAGTAATTAATGATCAGCAGCAAGCCCTAGTTATATTTATTGCACTGTGTGTGTTAGTTGTTAGTTGCTTTTGATCTGGTTTAACGTGAGTTCAACCTCTGCCCAACCCCTCTGTGACGCGGAGAGGGGCAGAATTTTTCCTAGTTTTAAACGAAAAAATCAAGGTTTTAAAGCCTCTCCCCCACGGTGCTATGCGTTACCCACATCTTTCTTTACAATCTTGAAACCCATGTTCTATAACCGTCTTAGACACTGAGAATTTAGGCATACTTGACAAATTTGCTTTTAATCTTCTCGCTAAAACTGCGTTTTTATTGAG
>JBBSOP010000558.1:0-3364 GCA_038259655.1 Chroococcales cyanobacterium | reverse complement strand
CTGTCTTATCCCAACTGGCACTAATTACCGTTTCGCTATCGGCAGTGAAAGCTATTGCTACCACTGACCAAGAATGGCCTGAAAGGGTGGTAATTAGCTGACCAGTACTGACTTTCCACAATTTTATAGTGTTATCATCGCTACCTGTTGCCAGAATTTTGCCATCTGGACTAAATGCGATCGCCAAAACCGCCCGTGTATGCCCTAAAAGGGAGCCTAACAAGGTACAACACGGGTGGTTTTGAGATTCTTGTGCTGTTAATTCCCACAGGCGAATCGTTCTGTCAAAACTAGCGGTGGCTAACAGTTTTCCTTGGGGGCTAAAGGCTACCGAACTCACTTGTAATTGGTGTCCTGTGAGAGTGGTAATTTCTGTATTAGTGGTTACATCCCAGAGTATGATTTTCTTATCCCAACTACCACTAGCGAGAATCTGCCCATCAGGACTAAAAGCAATTGATTTAACTGTATGTGAATGTCCACATAAGGTAGCAATTTCCTGAAATATCTTGAAATCCCACAATTTAATAGTTTTATCGTCGCTAGCTGTCGCTAAGATTTTGCCATCAGGACTGAAAGCAACTGATGTCACAGTTTGAGAATGTGCTGAGATGCTAGCTAGTATTTTTTTTGTATTTAAATCCCATAATCTGATGATTTTTTCATCACCACTGGCTAAAGTATTACCGTCAGGACTAATGGATAAGGCATTGACACTACCCAACGCAATAGAATTTCCTGTTAGAGTGTACAAACATTGCCACAAAGGACTGAGAATTAATTTAAAACTTTGAATTTTCGACTCTATACCCATTGCTTTCATGACTTCATCTGCTGATTGAAAGCGCTGGCTAAGTTCATTTTGCAGGAGAAGATCAAGAATTTGTGCCAAATGTTCGCTAACTTTAGAGGTAAGATATTGTTGCCAAACCCAGCAATCATTAGCAACATCAAATAAATCAAAAGGAGCAATCTGGGTAAGTAAATAAATACAAGTTACACCCAAACTATAAAGGTCACTAGCAAAAATTGCTTTTCCTTTTGCTTGTTCTGGTGCTGCATATTCTGCACTACCAATACTATATTCACCAATTAGCTGATCAATTTCAGTGAAGACTTTAGCAGCACTAAAATCGACTAAAACTAAACTCTCTTTTCTATTTTTTACGGAAGATCTGCGAATAATATTTTCTGGTTTAATATCACGATGGATAATATTCTCATCGCTGATAAATTTGAGAACTGGCAATATATCTGCTAAGAGTTGCCAAATTTGACTTTCATTGAAAGCGCCCTCTTCTTCAACTATTTGAGCTAAATTAATGCCTTCAATAAACTCCTGCACTAAATAAAAGTATTCATCATCTTGAAAATGTGCTAGTAAAGCAGGAATTTGGGGATGTTCCCCTAACTCTTTTAGCCATTGTGCTTTTTGTGCAAATACTGCCAGTGTTTCGTTTCTCAGCGATAATTGTTGCACCACACAAGGAATTGGGGGAAACTGACCTTCATCAACAGCGAGAAAGGTTTTGCAAAATCCCCCTTTACCAATTTGCTTGAGTAAACGATAACGTTCTTGGATCAGCAAAATTTTCCTGCCAGAGTTAGCAACTAGATTACATCTAAAGTAAATGTAGTAATACTAATTCGATATCCATCTACGAGTTTCTGTCTCAAAAGTAGTTACTATATCATAGAAAAAACTAGCGATGCCTGGATTGGGCTACGCCTACATAATTAACATGAGCATGACACTAACGCCAGAACAAGAGAAAATTGTGCAAGATTTGCTCGCAACAGGAAGATTTCACAATGTTAGCGAAGTAATTCAAGCTGCATTACACCTGTTAGAAGAAGATAACTATGCACATCAAGTATGGGTAGACGAAACTCGTACCAAGATTGATGAAGGTATTGCATCACTTGAACGGGGAGAAGGAATTAATGGTGAGACTTTTGTGAATCAGCTTTTGGCAGATTTACAGCAGGTTAAAGAATCTTAAAGATGAGTCAGTATATTATCTCACTACCTGCTTCTCTTGATTTAAGAACAATTGCTGACTACTTCGCTGTAGAAAATGTTGAGGCTGGGGAGCATCTGCTACAAGCGTTTAATCAAAAATGTCAACAACTTGCCAGTTTTCCCAATATGGGACGACGGTACGAAGACTTGCGTCCTGGTTTACGAGGACTTCCATTGGATGGATATATCATTTTCTACCAAACTATGGATGATGGTATCGAAATTGTGAGAGTTATCAGTGGTAAACGTAACCTAAAATCTTTATTTGAGAATCCTAAAGAAGAGTAATTGATAGAGTATCTTTCGGAAAAAGCTATGTGCTATCGCCTAAAACAAAATATCGAATTAGTAGCACTTTAGTACTTTTTCATCGCTAAAGTGCCGAGTATTTACTTTATTTATCTTCAGGTAATTCCACAACTAACGGAATAGCACCATTTGGGGATATTGGTGTTTTGGTAACTATAGGTTGTGGATGTAAAGGTGTTGGTGTGTCTTCGCTTGGCTTGGTTGTTTGATTCCATAAAATCATCGAGAGTAGACCATCTACTAAGCCGTTGGTGCTGCCATTACTGCCACCCACAAGTACATCTGGAATCAAGCGGACATTGCGATCGCCTATAATCTGCATTATTTGCATTGCTGTATAACCTGACGAACCCAAAGCTTCCACACCCGCTTGGTATGTCTCGGCTTTGGCATTACCTGTAGCCCGAATCCCTTCCGCCTCAGCAATTGCTCGCAGTTTTGTACCTTCTGCTTCACCATTTGCTTGCTTAATTTGTGCTTGGGCTTTCAAATCGGCAATATGCACACTTTGTTCTGATTTCACCATTTCTTGCTGGATATTAGCTAGTGCTGTTTCCCGAACTAGTTGCTGCCGTTGGGTTTGTGCCATCTTTTGAACTTCATACGTCTTACGCTCCTCTTCGGCAATTTTCCGGTCAGTTTGCGTCTGCATTAAAGATTCTGGTGGCTGAATATCACCAATCAAGGTATCAATCGCTTGCACATCATAAGCCCGTAGTGCTGCTTTGATATATTCAGATGCTTCAGTTTGACGCTCACTCCGGGCATTTAAAAAGTCTAGTACAGTACAGTTTTGCGCTGAGTTGCGGAAATAATTACCAATGCTTGGCTCCAGCACATTATCTACTAAATTTTGCATTGAGCCAACGCGAGAAATGACCTTGGGAGCATCCAAAGCGCCAACATGGATAATTTGCGATACTTCCAAATCGAAGGCAAACCCATCTCTAGAACGTACTGTTAACGCTTCCAAATAAGCGTCGTACTTATGCCGTTCAGTCCGTCCTGACCAATTCAACACTATATTAGTGG
>JBBSOP010000557.1:0-3366 GCA_038259655.1 Chroococcales cyanobacterium | reverse complement strand
GTCCCAAGCAACTGAGTATTATGTTTCCCACTCAGCGCTTAGGACTATCAGTTTTAGGTAAATTGCTACGACTTTAAGATCGTTTTGATATTTTCAGTTGCAGATTATACTTGTTAGCGATCAAATTTAGGCAATTATTTTTTAGGCGATATCAGCATCATCATGTTTCTGCCTTCTTTTTTGGGTGCTTGTTGCAATTCACCAAATGGCTCCAAATCAGTAGCCATACGCTTGAGCAAGTGTTCTGCCAAGTCGCTGTGTTGAATTTCTCGACCCCGGAACATCACGGTAGCTTTGACTTTATCACCATCTTTGAGAAAACGCTCTGCTTGTTTAACACGGACGTTGTAGTCGTGTTCCTCAATCTTATAGCGCATCTTCACTTCCTTAACATCAGCCGTGTGCTGCTTCTTCCGGGCTTCTCGCGCTTTCTTTTCCTGCTCAAACTTATATTTCCCATAGTCCATAATCCGACAAACCGGCGGATCAGCCTTATCACTGAGTAGCACTAAATCTAGATCTTTTTCTTCTGCTAGTTGTAGTGCTTCTTGTGGAACCATAATTCCCAACTGTGCGCCATCGGTATCAATGACTCGGATTTTTGGGAAACGGATGCGTTCGTTAATTTGAGGCAGATCGCGAGTTCTTTTCTTTTCAATCACAAGCATTATGATTTGTGGAAGCTCTTTAGTTAATAGTGTGGTTTGGTCTTGATTGACGTTCCTCAGAAGTACAATACTTAAAATAACTGAGGACTAAAAAAAGAGTGTATAGCTCTAGGATAGCTAATTCATAAAGTAGTTTGTCTCGCTGTATTTGTTATTTTACTAACTCTGAGCAAATTTCTCTGCAATAGTTAACGTAAATTACACAACCCAGGAAAATATTAATTTTTATTAAATATTTATAACTATGTAAACCACTGTCTTTAGTAGCGTGTGTTGTTGAAAGATTCTCATTTCCCTATGCCCCATGCCCAAAAACTCACCCACAAGGGATGAAGTTTTTCATGATATTTAACGATACAACCATACCCGAAGTAGCGAAAGTAGCTGTTCAGTATCTACTGGTTTGGTGATGTAGTCGGAAGCTCCGGCTTCAATACACTTTTCACGATCGCCTGGCATGGCTTTGGCGGTTAAAGCAATAATTGGCAGGGTGCGAAACTCTTGTTGCTGGCGAATGGCATGAGTAGTATCATAACCATCCATTTCCGGCATCATGATATCCATGAGAACAACATTAATCTCAGGATTAGCTTGCAACATCTCAAGGCCATCTCGACCATTTTCGGCAAACAATACTTGCATTTGATAACTTTCTAAAAAGCTGGTGAGGGCAAAAATATTTCGCAAATCATCATCCACAATCAAAATTGTGCGATTAGCAAGTACTGGATCTGTTTGGTGCAGTTGCTCTAGGATCTCACGCTTTGGTTGGGGTAAATTAGCCTGGACTCGATGTAAAAATAAAGCAGTTTCGTCTAACAAACGCTCAGGCGATCGCACATTCTTAATAATGATTGTCTCTGCTAGTCCCCTCAGTTGGGTATCTTCTTGTCGAGTTAGTTCTTTACCTGTGTAAATAATGATTGGCAGTTTCAATAGGCTAGGTTCTTGCTTGATCTGCTCAATTAGTTCTAATCCACTCATATCGGGTAGACCAAGATCTAGGACGATACAATCAAATCGCTGGGATTGCAAAATTAAGAGCGCTTCTTTTCCCGTACCCACAGCTGTACTGTGGACATCACTGTTGCCAATCAGTTCAATAATACTTTGGGCTTGTACGGCATCATCTTCTATAACTAAGAGATTTCTAACTTTGCGCTCAATAAAGCCTTTAATATCAGTCAATACTTGAGTGAGTATTTCTGGGGATACAGGTTTTTGCAAGTAAGTGATTGCTCCTAGCTGTAGCCCCCTTTGCTCTCTGTCATCCACAGAAAATATATGTACCGGAATATGTCTAGTTTCTGGATCATGTTTGAGACGATCTAACACTGTCCAACCATCCATTTCTGGCATCATGATATCCAGGGTAATGGCATCAGGCTTAAATTGTTGCGCTAAGGCCAGACCATGTTTGCTTTGTAAAGCAACCATGACTTTAAAACCCTGTTGACGAGCCATTTCTAGTAAGATGCGGGCGAATTTATCATCATCTTCGACGACTAACAAAACGCGATCGCCTGGTTGAATAATTTGGCGATCGTCGGCTATTTCATTAGGTAGATTAGGGACTAACTGGGGTAATGATCTAATCGGTTGAGGAGGTAGTGAGGAGGTAGTTTCCAGCCTTGTCCTTGGTTTGGGAGTAGTTATTTGAGCATTCCCTGAATAAGTCTGGGGTATATAGAAGGTGAAAGTACTGCCTTGATCTGGTTGGCTAACTATTTCAATTCTTCCCCCTAACAATTGAGCCAATTCACGGCTAATCGATAAGCCTAAGCCAGTTCCCCCGTACTTACGACTGGTTGTGCCATCTGCTTGTTGAAATGCCTCAAAAATAATCTTTTGCTTATCTTCAGGAATACCAATACCTGTATCACTAACTGCAAAAGCAATCATTGGATGATCAGGTTGTTCTGCCTCAGTAACTTTGCTAATTTGTAACTTTACCCCTCCTTCGTCGGTAAACTTAAAGGCATTAGCCAATAGATTTTTCAGTACTTGTAGCAAACGTTTGGGATCTTGAGAAATGATATCTGGTAAATTATCGTCTAATTCAACTGCAAACTTGAGTCCTTTATTCTGGGCTATTTGAGTAAAAGTCTGTTCTAGAGAACTCTGTAAATCTACCAAAGGAATTGGATCAATTTCTACTGATAAAGTTCCCGACTCAATTTTGGCCAAATCTAAAATGTCATTGATTAACTCCAGCAAATCTGTACCAGCCGAGTAGATAGTCCGGCTGTACTCTACTTGTTTATCGGTTAAGTTGTCTCCCGAATTGTCTGCCAGCAGTCTAGCTAAAATTAACAGGCTATTAAGCGGTGTTCGCAACTCATGAGACATATTCGCCAGAAACTCTGACTTATATTTAGAAGACAAAGCCAGTTGCTCTGCTTTATCTTCTAAGGAACGCCTTGCTCGTTCAACCTCTTG
Source organism: Chroococcales cyanobacterium (assembly GCA_038259655.1). GTDB lineage: Bacteria > Cyanobacteriota > Cyanobacteriia > Cyanobacteriales > Nostocaceae > Halotia. The sequence goes on along the minus strand of JBBSOP010000557.1, from coordinate 259 downwards.
ATTCTTACGAGCAACTTCCCGGTTTTGGACTTCTAATAATTCTGCTTTTTCTTCTAATTCTTCATTTAGTTGCTGTAATTCTTCATTAGACTGCTTCAACTCTTCTTGTTGCTGCCTCAAGAGTAATTGCGATTCTTCTAACTCTTGTGCCTGCTGTTCTAAGCGTTGATTGCTTTGCCTTAATTCTTCTTGTTGCAGTCGCAACTCTTCTGTTAAAGCAACAGATTCTGCTAATAACTCCTGAGTTTGCGCGCTTGAG
>JBBSOP010000556.1:0-3372 GCA_038259655.1 Chroococcales cyanobacterium | reverse complement strand
TCAAGCATGAGCTATTCTCAGCTCGATCCTAATACTGGTGTGTCTACAATCAGCCCAGACGCAACAGCGTTTGGTTTAGAAGATTTACCACTACTCACTGACAGGCTTTTTAGCAACGATAGTGAGGATAGTTTGATTGGAAGCAGTAAAGTTACTGGTAAAATTGACCTCGAAAACCTAACAGCATCGGCTTTTGGTATTCTAACTATTACTGGTGGTACAAGTAGATTTAGCGGTGCGATCGGCACACTAAATCTTACCGAAAATTACACCATTAGTCCAGACCCCACTGTTCCTTTGATGGGTCAGGCTTTAGTTAAAGGCTCCTTCGAGATACCTGCGTCAGTACCAGAACCGGGAAATTCTTTAGCGCTACTAGGCATTAGCGCTATTAGTACTACTTTCTTGCTACGCCAGCATCATCGAAAAGCTAATATTTATAGCTAGAGATGACCTTTTTGAACAGTTATCAGTTAACTTTTAACTGATAACTGTTCACTGGTTTAATTCTCTACTTTACTCTGATAAACACTCCACCAATGAAAAAATAGTCCTAATCCCCATCCTAATAGTGGAAAGATAGCCCAAAAATAACTAGGACTAGTTATTAAATTCAACACAATTAAGAATAAATTGACTGCTAAGTAAGAAACCAAATGCCCCCAGAAGCTTCTGCGTCGAGAAGTATTAAATCTGCGCTGTGAACGTTCTTGTTTTTGTTGAATTAACCACTTTTGTTCAGTTTTTTCCAACACATTGGGAGAAATACCTAACTCGGCTGCCATTTCTAAAAGCTGTTCTCGTGAAAATTCTCCTTTGTGTTTACGAGCAAGTGCTATTTGAAGGATTTTTTCCACATCTTCCGAATCATAAGTCATTTTAATTACCTTATAAGGTTGTGTGTAAATGGGCGATTAATTCCACAAAGTTCTCAATTGACTTTGATAAATTCAATAAGCGATCGCATCCACGTTTTGCACCCAATACTTAGTTGCATTCACAACCTGATTATTTTCTCACCATTGATTGATGACTACTGTATTTGTCAATACGTCTATATTAATTTCATCTGAAATTTCAACTGTAAAAATTAAGTTAAAAGTAATTTGATAATTCAAAAATACTCAAAGTTTTAATTATTTATTTCAAGTAAAAACTATTATCGAATTTCAATTTCATCAATGGCAGTGCGTTAGGCAAAATGCCGTAACGCACGCTACAAAATGGGATATTGTTTTAACTAAACGTAAGTTCGATGCAACCTAACCCCAACCCCTTCCCTACAAGGAAAGAAGCAAAAAAGCTACAAAGTTGTACAAAAAAATAGAGTTTTTAAGCCTCTTTATGCTTACCTAACGGTAGACTAGCACCAACGAAAAGAGGAGTGGAAGCGGGGTTCTTCAAAATCTATTGAACTCATGTTAATTGAAAACCTCGGAAGGAGTAATAGACAACACCCAATCGCGTAAAAGTGGATTTATTTGATCGGGTACTTCGTCATGAGGACAATGACCAGCTTTGAGAAAATGTTCTGTAAGTTCAGAAGAATATTGACGAAACTTTTGGGAACGTTCTCTAGCATTCATCCAGGGGTCAGCTTCTCCCCACAACAGCAATAAAGGACAATTTAATTGCTTCAACAGTACATCTACTTTTTCTCCTTGGGGAGTGCTAAATACTGAAACAAATACATCCAATGCACCAGAATCATAAGCAGGGCGAGAAATTTCTTCTATCAATTGGTCTGTAATTGCGCTCTTATCTAGATAAACTTTCTCTAGAGTTTGGCGAATTACCCAACGTTGTCGCACGTATTGAAATAGAAGAAATTGAGCTAAAGGTTGTTGAAAAATCCACTTAACAGAGTCACCTAAGAGTTTCTGTAAAGATGAAGATTGTTTAGGTGGCTGAATTTCGGTTTGTAAAGCTTCCGGTTCAGATGTATCTTGAATTTTGTTAAAAGGCCCTGCACTATTGAGCAATACTAAACCAGCTGCATTATCAGAACATTGTGCAGCAATACACAAACAAGCATAACCACCAAGAGAGTTACCTGCTAATATTGCTTTTTGACCAATCACTTCACTGATAAAATCATTGAGTTGGTCGCGCCATAAGTCACCGCCATACTGCAATTTTGGTTTTGCTGAACGTCCAAATCCCAAAAGGTCGATCGCAAATACTTCAAAATCTGAGCATAGTCCTGTGATATTCTTGCGCCAGTGGTCAGTGGAAGCGCCAAACCCATGCACTAATAGTAAAGGCGGACGTTGCGGTTGTTTCTCTCCTGCATAAACATAGTAAATCTTATGCCCTCGCCACTGCCAGTATTGACCAGGAATTGGAGTTGTAGAAGGAGCCGTAGTTGCCTGCATGGTATAAAGAAATGTTAAGTCACTTCTAATAATTGTAGGCTAGGGCAAGGGGAAGTGAGAGAGCAGGAGAAGGATGAGCAGGGGAGGCAGGGGAGGCAGGGGAGGCAGGGGAGCAGGGAGCAGGGAGCAGGGAGCAGGGAGAAAAGGAGAAAGAGGTAATTTTTCTTCATGCCCCATGCCCAATGACAACTGACAACTAACAACTGACAAAATTATGATTACAGGCAAAACGAAACTTTTAGGGGTAATTGGACATCCGGTAGAACATTCCCTGTCTCCGGTGATGCATAATGCAGCGATCGCTCATTTGGGATTAGATTATATTTATCTGCCTTTTCCTATAGCGCCAGAAAATTTAGAAGTAGCGATCGCAGGTTTTGCTGCTGTTGGTGTTGTCGGTTTTAGCGTTACAATACCTCATAAACAGGCAATTATGCCATCGTTATCGGAAATCACCCCCATTGCCCAAGCTATAGGTGCAGTTAATACTGTTAGTCGTCAAGATCATCAATGGGTGGGGACAAATACAGACATAGAGGGATTTATCGCCCCTTTGCAAACAACTTATAAACAAGATTGGAGTGATAAAACGGCTGTTATTTTAGGCAACGGTGGTGCAGCCAGGGCAGTTGTTGCAGGTTGTCACCAGTTGGGTTTTGCCAAAATTTATGTTTTGGGGCGCAATGTGCAGAAATTACAAGCATTCTGCAATAGTTGGAGTGATTCACCCATAGAAGAGAATTTGCAAGTCGGTACATGGGATGAACTAGCAAAATTGATTCCTCAAACAGATTTATTAGTAAACACAACACCTATTGGCATGTATCCCCAAGTGGATGATTCGCCATTGAGTGCCGATGAAATCAAAAATTTGCCGTCAGGTGCGATCGCTTATGATTTGATCTACACTCCTCAGCCGACGCGATTTTTGCAACTGGCAGAAAAACATGGTGTAATTGCGATCGATGGCTTAGAAATGCTCGTTCAACAAGGTGTC
>JBBSOP010000555.1:0-3392 GCA_038259655.1 Chroococcales cyanobacterium | reverse complement strand
TCTGAGCAACGGTCACAATATTACCATTGCGGTCAAATATAATAGAGCGCGAGTTAGTCGTACCTTGATCGAATGCCAGAATATATTTAGTCATAAAATATATCTTAAATTTATTTGTGATTAAGCACTAGCACTAGCTTTGGTTACTCTGAACCATCAAATACGTTTATTTACCTTGCCATGATCCGGTTAGCATAAAATTTAACTCTTCAAAATTTTTCAAATACCCTCGTAGTAGTCTGTCCCGTTAATTTTGATTGGTTTGTAGTAAGCACTTTAGTGCTTAAAACTCAGGACTAAAGTCCTGACTACGAACTTGATTATCCCCTCATAACTAATGGGACAGACCAATAGGTTCTCTTTTGCCTTCTGAATTTAAGTAACTTAGTAAATTAGCTTAGTAAAAATCACAGTTTTGATTGATAAATTAGATTGAAATACGCAGAGCTATACAAAAAATATTTGATATTTTATAAACTCATGTAGCTTATGTAGACATTTATTTTAATTAAGCATACTAATTAGAAAATATTAGCAAAAGTATATTTTTATCTTTCTAGTACGTCAATCCACTAATTTAAAATGTTAACTACGAGTGATAAAAGCAATCTTAATATTGTTTTTATAAAGATTATTTTTCCTAAAGAGCAAATTGGCAAAAAGTTCAATTTTTAGTTGACACTTGATATATTTCATAGCTAGACTTTTAAAGTCCTCCACTGTTGGAAGGTCGTAAATGAATATTTTTTCTGGCAAAGTGACCTTGGTGACGGGTGGTGCCTCTGGCTTGGGGGAAGGGTTGTGTGAAGAGCTTTCGCGGCGTGGTGCTAAAGTTGTAGTTACTGACATTAATAAAGAAGCTGCACACCTACTAGCAAAGCGTTTGCAGCAAACAGGAGGAAATGTAGAAGCTGTCAGTTTAGATGTGACAAACCCACAGTCTGTTGCAGAGGTTATCAGCACCGTTATAGATAGCTACGGGCGTATCGATTATGTATTTAATAACGCTGGCATTGCAGTGGGTGGAGAATTTCAAGAACTGGATTTAGTTACCTGGCAACGTGTCGTGGACGTTAATTTACTAGGTGTTGTGTATGTCATGTACACAGCCTATAAACAGATGATCTCGCAGCGTAGTGGTCATATTGTAAATATCGCTTCTATGTATGGCTTGATGCCTGGCCCTTTATGTGCGCCATACGTAGCAACTAAACATGCCTTGTCTGGTCTTACTCAATCTGTAGCATCCGAAGCAAAAAACCTTGGTATTAAAATGACCCTCGTATGTCCTGGCTATATTGATACCAATCTTTTCAAAAGTGGTGCATACGGCAAAAGTGTCAATGCCGAACAGATTAAGACTCGTATTCCCTTAAAGTTTATTGATGTGCCGACTGCGGTCACAAATATACTACGCGGGGTAGAAAATGGACAGCTAATTGTAGCCTTTCCCAGATACGTACATCTATTTTGGTGGATTTATCGGCTGAGTCCACAGTTGTCGTTACTAATCAATAACTTGATTATGCGTAACCAGCGCCAACATAATGACTCTCCTATTTAATACTGTTTCTTTTTGAAGTTGTGCTTAATTTTTTAATCTCTTTGTGTTCTTTGCGTCCTATCCTACGGGTACTCCTAATGGAGAACTCGTACCCCTACAGGGAAGCAAGCTACGCGTAGCGTCTCCGTCAGGAGAAGAGTAGCCGCTGCGTGTCTATGCAGTTCGTTATTTTTGGCTAAATTTATTTGACTTTAATCCAGCAATGTAAATTTGTGGTCATCTATCTACGGTTTGGGGTATCCACCATCATTTGGCTGCACGCTCTTTGCTCGTAAAATGAGAGGAAAGTGAAAAGTTACGAGCGATCGCCTCATTTACGTTATAAATATTGAGAGCCAAAGTATTTAGTTTTACACTTGATCATAAAAAATAGTTTTAGACTCTGTTTATAAGCATTAAAACTGGTAAAAACGTGATCTATCACGTATAAACGTCTATAAGCAAGATAAGCATCCATTAACTATCTTTTACCCGATTTTCAAAACAGAATTGAACAAAAATATTGACATTTACACTCACTTAAGTAAATGTATCATTTAGCGTTAATTTTACAATTTGTTATCTCTACCTTAAGTTACAAACTAAACCTAACTTTAGAGAGATGCAAAAGTAAATTTAATTATTTCAACTAACATCATAATTGATGCTTAAAATCTACCCAATATCCAAACCTCAAAAGTAGTAAATTACTTTGAAACTCCTGCAAGCTTGATTCAATACAGCTTCAATATTTAGGGTTTTTACTCATGCTCCATGTATCTACTGACGAATTACCATACAATCAGCAATCGGTTATTGCTACTGACTGGAATATTGTTGAGACAGAGTTTGAAGCGACACAACTATATTATAAAGAAAGTATTTTTACCCTTGGTAATGGTTATTTAGGAACACGAGGGACTTTTGAGGAAGGGTATCCTCAAGATTGTCCCGAAACACTGATTCAAGGTGTTTATAGCGATATGCCTATTATTCATAAAGAACTTTTGAATTGTCCCAACTGGCTACCATTGGTGGTGACATTGGCAGGCGATCGCTTTAGTATGGATTCTGGAGAGATCATCAATTATGAACGTCGCCTTGATTTGCGTGTAGGCATAGTTAGCCGTGATGTCCGTTGGCGCTCGCCAAAAGGTCATACCTTGGACTTTCACTTCGAGCGTTTCGCCAGTTTGGCAGACCAACATATTTCAGCAATTCGTTGTCAAATCACATCCATCGATTTTGCAGGTGATATTAAAGTTGAAGTTGGATTTGACACCAACCCAGATGTTCAAGGTGTCCAACATTGGCGAACCTTAAACCAAGGAGGTGTAGAGCAAATTATTTGGTTACAAAGTCAAACAATACATTCAAACATTCAGCTGGGGATGGCCGCGAAGTTAGTAGTGGAAGACGATACTGCATTTATACATGGAAAGAATGCTACTGATTCTTCAAGACTATCAGCTACCTTCCAATCCTTTCCCGGAAAAACAATAACTGTAGAAAAAATTGTCACTCTATATACCTCACGAGATACAGACACCCCCATAGCAGCAGCTATCGAAAAGCTAGCCTATGAAGCTAGATATATGACTTTGTTAGCAGCTCATATTGCGGCATGGGAACAAAGATGGCAAGACAACGATATGATTATTGAAGGTGATGATCAGGCTCAGTTAAGTGTCCGCTACAATCTCTTTCAATTAATGGCGATCGCACCCACTGCATTTTAAATGGTGATAGGTGATTCTACATAAATAGTTGGCTCTTGCAATGTGAACTCAATTCCATCAAGGCCTAGCTTTTTGGAGATTTTTTCATTTGCTAGCTCTAAGAGGCGTTT
>JBBSOP010000554.1:0-3398 GCA_038259655.1 Chroococcales cyanobacterium | reverse complement strand
TTTCTAACCGTCTTAAGACATAAGCCAATTTCAGCCGATAAGGTTCTTGCCGATAACGTAGCGCTAAGGCATCATAAACATCACTCAACTGCGACTGATCCAACTCCAAAGATTCCAGCAAGTCTGGTAACACATCGCTCCAGTGCATGGATATACTCAATAATTCAATCAGTTGCTTGACTGACTTGATGTATCTCTCCAGCACCATTTTGCGCTGATAACAAGCTGTCCGCCAAGTGGTCTCCGGTGTGACTGATGGATTACCGTCTCTATCTGAACCTACCCAGGAACCAAAAGAACAAAAGTTTTTACTCGGTGGCTCTAACCACGCAAAGGTTTGATTTAGAGCGTACTTGAAACGCTTATACAATTGGGGAATACCATCAAACAACACTTCTTGGAAGTAATGCAAAGCATAATCTACTTCATCTAGAACTGTGGGTTTAAATTGATGGAGTTCATCTGTACGCCACCACAGGCGAATTTCTTCCAGTAATTTTTCTCTGATTTCAGCCGATTCCCAAGGATATCCTCCTAAATTACCATCTGAGTGGTTTTCCACTGCATCTAGCTTTTGTAGGAGTTCTACTACTTGCCGTTGTTTATCCCGGATAGTATGACGGACAATTTCTGTAGGGTGAGCTGTGAATACCAAGCGCACATCTAGTTGCGAAATCAGCCGTTGAATTTGCTGGGGTGGCACATTCAATTTAAATAAATGGGGAAACAAGTTAGCAAAAGTACCTTTTGGTTTTTCAGGGGTTTTAGTAACCCAACTTTTAGCTAGCAAGTCCGCACCTATGCCTCTAGTGACAATTGGATCATCTTCTTTTTGATTTGAGGAGTAGGTAATATTTGATTGGGTTTCTGGATGTACCAATTCTGTTTCTGTTTCGGAGTAGCGGGTTAATTGCTGCCGTTGTTCGTACTCCTGCTCCATGATATTAATCAACTGAAAATACAAAGCGAAAGCACGAGCCGCCCTGATTGCTTCATTAATGTTCAGTTGTTCAATTAACTTGACGGCAGAATCGGCTTGGTCATTGGTAGCTTGTCCTTCTGGTGAACACAAATCGCGCAATTGTCGCAATAGATCCACCATCTTTTGACCACATTCTTGCCGGAGTACTGTTTCCCACAACTCCTCCACTATTTGGAGACGATGACGTAAAAATAATTCCGACGCGGGATAGAAATTCACGGCTTGAGACCAAGAGTATAAAAGGGAACTCATATTTTCTGCTGTTGTAAAGCCGATTATTGTTTGCAGTTCTTAGATTTGGCGATTTATACTCAAGATGTTTTCCTTGAGTAAATTATTTTTTAAGTATAATTTTTAGCGTTATTGGTTCAATTCGTTGTCATCTGGGAAAGGAAGAATGGGCAAGCGATCGCCTCGAAACAATTCTTCACTTGCTTGTCCTATAGAATCTAGTGCTTTTACAGTGACTTTTCCTGTGGTGAGCAGCAGTAGTATAGACCCTGTACCCATTGAGAGGAAAAATTGGGGAATGCTAAAAAAAGTCAAATTTAATTCGGGGTTCTGTGAGGAGTTTGTGGTTGTAGGAGGCATTGCTAATTCTTAGTTGTTGGGCAGTAAAATGAAACGCAAAACTCAATTTCTGTACAACTTGCAACCATACAAGACTATTTTGGTCTATTTTGCAAGCTAAGAAGGTAACAAAAGTGTTAAAAAAAAACTGCAAAGTATGATAAACCTATGTTTCTAGTTTACAAGTGCAGGCACTACCTCCCAATACTCGTTTCCTGTAAAGTTAACTGCCCATGAAAACAGTGTTACCAGATAGCCAGCAATCCTTAGTGCAATGGGTTAGCCAAGCAACAGGAATCAACTCTTTCGGGGTGAAAGTCCGGTTGCGGGGAAACGACCTACACATTCTCTGTGAAGGTTTAGAGTGTCCTCAACGCTGGCGCACTCTGTCTGATTTGCTTCGCGCCCTACAGCAAACAGACTTGGATGTTTTAACAAGTAAAGAACAACCCTCAATATACCAAGTATTTGTCTACGGGCGGAAGAAAGGGGAACATCGTCCCAAATGGTGTCATCGAGTTTATTTAAATCAGTTAGAACGCCACCTAGAACAAGTAGAGCTAGCCCTAAAAGACTCAGAAAAGTCTACGGGAGTGGGCGGGGCGCTGATCATCTCTAACGAAAGTTTGGCAAGGCGAGGAGACCCAAATGCTATTGCTCGCTACCTCAGCGAAACTCTCAGTCCGTTGGGCGTGTCAGTGCATGTCAAAATTCAGCCAGTTCAGCCACAAGATGGCGCTAAAGCTGAAGTAAATCGTCTGTGGATATTTTGCCAGACTAGCTATAGCCCGGATCATTCATTGCTAGCAGAGCCAGTAGCGCAGAAGCTAAGAAATCTCAAACTCTCTGGCTACCAAGACGCGGTAATTGCTTTGCAAGTGAGTGGCGAAACCACACCCGATTGGCTGTTGCGGATTGATTTAACGCCGCCAGAGTTGATGCTCAAGGAATGGGCGCGTTGGGGAGATATCCAAGCGATCGCTAGACTATTAACTGAGGTATTGTCTAAGTTAAATGTGGCTGTACAAGCTTCTCTGAAAGAATCAACTTTACATTTATTTTGCACCCCAATAGGGGACTCTCCAGAGCCGGATAAAACACAATGTCTAGCAGCGATTTTACCTCAACTAGAAGCGATCGCTCCCCAAGGCATTCTCGCCGCTACTGTTTACGGTCAAAAAACAGACGAAAAAGAACCAGGATGGATTGACTGGCTGTCTTTACCCGCTGCGGAACATCCTGCTTTAGCAACTTCGGCTTTAGAGTTAGCAATTACTGGTGATGAACCAGCGATCGTTTTTTTACTAGAGCGTTTACTCAATTCTGACCTAGATTGGCGTTTAAAAACAGGTGGAATCCGTGTACTTTTGCTCCGCAAAGAAGATTTATTACATGTTATGTGTGATGCGCCTGTTTGCCCTACACGCAAACAAGTAGCTAATAAAGTTACCCAGTTTGTGCGCCAGTTAAAACTACCTGGAATTACAGGAGTGCGTGTCTACGGCCGCCGTGCTGGTAATAAAGAGCCTTTTTGGCATCATGGCGTGGATTTGTTACAACGCCAACGTTTAGTTCCAGAAGCTACCCCAGAATTTGCTGCAACATCAGAATACGTTAGCGATCTTTTAAGCACTGAAGCTAGTGAACCAATTCTCCGAGCTGATCTGACTTCCGAAGAAGTTCACAATTTTGTTGCAGAAGTCGCGCGGGATTGGACGACAACTGCAACCGCCAAAGTGAAAAAGTGGTTGCTAGCAACACAGTTATTTACAGAAACTGAATCCTCAGATCAGCAAAGTCCTTATACTCAAGGGCTGAATGTAGCAATGGTTTGGGGAATTTTGGG
>JBBSOP010000553.1:0-3433 GCA_038259655.1 Chroococcales cyanobacterium | reverse complement strand
GATAAACTGCTCTTGATCATCGGGGTGAACTAGATTTGCATAGGGTACAGAATTAGACATAATTAAGTCATCATCAATACCAAAACTGGTATTAATTAGTACCTTCTCCCGCTGATGCTTTTGTTTCTTAGCATGAATAATCAGAGTTTCTTGCAGAACATTATCATCACTAAATGCTTCTTGCCGTGACTCGAAAAGATATATTTGCTGTAAAGCCATCATCTCTAAAAACATCTTGCGGAAGTTACGGAAATATGGACCATTACAAAAACTACGCGGGGTAATTGCGACAAGCTCACCTCCTGAATTTAGTAGCATTGCCGTAGCAGCATAGATATCTACTTCCGCAAGTAAATTCATATTCGATGGTTTTGCAAGATTGCAGAGGCTTAAATTACTATTATTGCTTGATAAAAACGCTTGACTGTTTGATGAAATGATCACTCGCTGCCTCCTCCTGACTCCTAAATTCTACTGTCATCTAGCAGCTAAATTTGATCAACAGCATTGTACTTCTCAACCTCAAGGGGTTTGGAAATAGGAACAAATATCCTTTAGCAGTTCGACTACGCTCACTGCTAAAACTGAGCGACTTGAGCCGAGGTAAGCCGAAGTTTTAGGCTAAGTTAATATATTTTTTTATAGAAAATGTAACAAATGAGTGATCCACAAAAGAACCATATTAAAATTGATCCGGCAACCCTCGTTTTAATTGCGTCTGTTTTGATACTCTTGCCCCTGCTAATTACTGGTTTTTTCTTTCAATGAGTGGGATAGGTGCGTTAACAGCGTGTAACGCACCTAATCAATCTCAAACTATTTTGGTAAAACTAAGCGTAGTGCTGCTAAAAGTTGGTCAACGCTTTTTTGACGGCTGTTGAAACCCATCAGCCCTACGCGCCAGACTTGATTAGCTAATTCGCCCAGACCACCGCCAATTTCAATATTATGTTCATTGAGTAACTGCCGGGCGATCGCTTTACCATCTACTCCTGCTGGAATACGGACTGTGGTTAGGGTTGGCAGTCGATACTCGCGTTCAACATGCATACTTAATCCTAAGTCTTCCAACCCTTCCCAGAGATACTCTACATTCTTTTGATGACGTTGCCAGCAGTTTGCTAATCCCTCTTCTGCAACCAAACGCAGGGCTTCCCGCAGAGCATAGTACAGGTTAACGGGTGCTGTATGATGATATGTGCGTTCCTTGCCCCAATACTTACTCAGCAATGACATATCCAAATACCAGTTTGCCACTTTTGTATTACGTTGTTGCAACTTCTCAACTGCGCGGGAACTCATGGTAAAAGGTGAAGCACCAGGAGAACAACCCAACCCTTTTTGGCTACAACTGTAGGCTAAGTCAACTCCCCAAGCATCCAAAAATATGGGAACACCACCAAGACTAGTTACTGTATCTACCAATAACAAAGTGCCAAATTCACGACACAGTTCACCGACTCCTTCTAAAGGTTGACGTGCGCCTGTAGAAGTTTCAGCATGAACCAAAGCCAAAATCGCCGGACGGTGAGTTTCTACAGCAGTGCGGAGTTCATCCAATGTGAAGACTTGTCCCCAAGGTTTGGTAATAGTTCGCACATCTGCACCATATCGCCCAGCCATATCCACGAGGCGATGACCAAAGTAACCAGCTGCACCAATTAAAACCACATCACCGGGTTCTGTGGCGTTGGCAATGGTTGCTTCCATAGCGGCTGACCCTGTACCGCTGACTGCAATGGTGAGGGGGTTCTCTGTTTGCCAGACATAGCGTAACAAAGATTGAATCTCATCCATGAGTGCCAGAAAAGCTGGGTCAAGATGTCCAACTGGCGAAGTATTCATCGCCTGGAGTACTGCGGGATGGGCATTTGAAGGCCCTGGCCCTAAAAGTAACCGCGATGGGATGTCTAAAGGTTGGAGTTGCAAACGCTGAGTGTCGTTAATTGAGATTGTTGGCATCATAATTAGCTTCTAGCCTAGACCATACTTACCGAATCATAGAGCGATCGCCATACCGTTCGGTTAAGGAATTTCTTTGTTGAGGCAAGCAGGGGAAGAGAAGAATTACTCAACAATGACCCTTTTTCCTCCCCTGCTTATCCAAACCGTATTGAGAGCGATCGCATCACTAATGTTTTAGTCAAACTTTTATATCTAGCAAAAAGCTGATGCAATTCTACGTGCTAAAGCTTTAGAGTTAAGGCACAGGCAAAAATACTAAAATGAGTCAAAAACGTTCAAGCTTAAAACCCTTACGTCGAGCAAATCGAACCCTCAGACGCAGGTTGGGTCTTAAGGGAGAAATAGTTTTAGCAACAGCACCAACTTTTATAGTCCTAACTGTAATGGCCTTAGTAGAGGCGCTCAGTCAGCAACGTCTTTTGTTTGCATCCTTAGCTTCTAGCGCCTTTTTAATTTATCTTGATCCCTATCATGGTACAAACACTGTACGAACTTTAATTCTTGCCCAAATGATGGCAGTTACCATTGGGTTTATCACCTATTTATTCTTTGGTGGAGGGTATCTTTCAGGTGGTATTGCAATGGTAATAACAATCCTCTTGATGATTATATTGGATGCCATGCATCCTCCAGCCGTTTCTACTTCCCTAAGTTTCGCTTTAAGGGCTGGCCAAGCCAGCAACGTAGTTTTATTTGCTTTGGCAGTGGGTATAACCGTTCTCTTAGTAGGGTTGGAGCGCTTGGCTCTGTGGCTGTTGGCACGTTACAGTTAGATAAAATTCATAATTTGTAATTGATCACTCAAATTTCCTATAAATTAAATATATTGACAGAATATTTAAATCAAAAAAATCATGATTTTTGCAGGCAAACGACCAAGTAATTTAGGTGTTAACAATGGTAACTTAGCACCTTGTCCTAACTCTCCTAATTGTGTATCTAGTCAAAGCTTAGATGCCGTTCACACAATTGCACCACTAACTTTTACTTCGACTCCAGAACAAGCTTTAATCAAACTCAAAAGTATTATTGAGTCTTTACCAAGAACTAAAATTATCAGTGAAAGTCAAGATTATTTATATGCAGAATTTAAAAGTGGTTTAATGGGATTTGTAGATGATGTAGAGTTCTATCTAGACCGCAATGCTAATGTTATCCAAGTTCGTTCAGCCTCACGTTTGGGTCAAAGCGACTTAGGTGTAAATCGTCAACGGATAGAGACGATTCGAGCCAAATTAAAAGAAGTTTAGATTATATTAAGCCAGTTTAAATCCTGGTTACGCTATTGCACTTATAAATTTGATGTTTTCTTTTACCTTGTAGGTAATTCTGACTTTTCACGGGATGTGGAAAAGGGGATTGGTTCGCGATGGCTTATCGCGAACCAATCCTTTGAACTTAAGATGATTTGCGTCCTCTAATATAAGGTGCTTGTAGTGTCGTATTCTGGGGTGCAAATGAAACTATT
>JBBSOP010000552.1:0-3459 GCA_038259655.1 Chroococcales cyanobacterium | reverse complement strand
GCACTTCTTTATGTTGTTCGTGCCAGTCACAGGCTTGTGGATGAGCGCCGTCGGCATCGTCGGTTTAGCACTCAACCTGCGGGCTTATGATTTCGTTTCCCAAGAATTACGGGCGGCGGAAGACCCTGAGTTTGAAACCTTCTATACCAAAAACATTTTGCTGAACGAGGGTATCCGCGCTTGGATGGCTCCTCAAGATCAGCCTCACGAACAATTTGTATTCCCTGAGGAAGTTCTACCTCGCGGTAACGCACTCTAATAAGCATGATGAATTAAGATTCTTCATTGATCATTCTTTAGTAATCCTCCGCTAATTAGCGGAGGATTTTCTATTTTTAGCTAATAGCAAATAAATTGTGTTATATTGTTTCAAGGTGAATAACCCAGAGCGAAATGCTCTGCCTTTTGAAACTAAGACCACTTAGGCAATAAGGAGGTGATGCCCATGATTGAAAGTAGTAAATGCGTGGGTCATCAGGTTGCAGTTAGCCGGCTGCGCGCCGGGGCTGTTCTTTAAAAGTTAGCCTTAGTTATCCTTGAGATACTAAGTTAGCTCAATTAGCTAGGCTAAGCTAGAAGTTCCTTCCGGCAGTCTGGTTGCAATCTGAAGACCCGCTAGACCGCTCTGGTTTGGATCAACTGATCTAAATCAGAGCGGATAGTTTTTAGGGGTAAGTTTTGATTGGTAAATTATTAATTTGTTGACAACTTAATAGGGATTTTTTGATATGGCGTAACTACTGAGCGATGCAAAAATCCAACCAAAGACAAGCAGTCTGTCAAATTGGACAGTTGAAGAATCCAAGTTACAGACCACTCGCAAATTCAAAGATTTTATCGTAGCAATTGAATTTGTTAATAAGCTCTGGTCGAACCTGCTGAGTCGGTGGTACATCATCCAGACATAGAGATTTCTTATAACAAATTGAAGATTCCCCTTACAAGTCATGATGCGGGTGGGTTGACACAAAGTGACTTTGATATGGCAGCGGTAATTTCTCAAATCAATTAACCAATTTGTTTTGATCAGCCCTAAGGGTCTATACTTTCAGCAGTCTATATGTGTGGAGATTTACAAAAGGCTTTAACCCTACTCCGGCTAGAAATAGATTCACTGATTGTATGTGCCAGTTGATCAGGCGATCGCTAAGATGTTGCCATCTACTTCAAATAGCTTATAATGATATGCTATAAAGCTATGTTTTTGCATAAGTTAATTACATCGATTTTTAATACTAAATTGATCATTTATTAGCTTCGCAAAAACTAAAATTGTAATAGTGGCAACTATAATCTCATCGATAGATTTCCTAAAGATGTCGCATTTTTGAGAAAATAGGTGCAGCGAAAACAATTATCTATACAAGGTGTGAGGAGAAAAGGAAAGATGTCTAATCTATTGTGGAAAGCCCTGGTAGTTAGCCCAGCAGTTTTGGGAGCAACATTGTTAGTTTCAGCAACAGCAATTGCGGCTCCAAGTACCACCAAAGAAGTATCAACAACAGAAGCACCAGCTGTAACGGAATTTGGTCTAAGCTCAGAAGTTTTGGCTCAAGCAACCCCAGCAGCTAGTGATACCAAAGTAATAGATCAAGTTAATCGCTACAGCGACGAAGGCAAAGAAAGTACTTCTTTGTCCCAAGTCACATCGGTATCACAATTTTCCGATGTGCAACCAACCGATTGGGCATTCCAAGCATTGCAGTCCTTGGTTGAACGCTACGGTTGTATTGCTGGGTATCCAAATGGTACTTATCGCGGTAATCGCGCTTTGACCCGTTATGAATTTGCCGCTGGTTTAAATGCCTGTTTGGATCGGGTTAATGAATTGATTGCCACAGCCACAGCTGACTTGGTGACAAAGCAAGATTTGGCTACCTTGCAGCGTTTACAAGAAGAATTTTCCGCAGAACTAGCAACTTTACGCGGTCGGGTAGATTCTTTAGAAGCACGTACTGCTGAATTGGAAGCGAATCAGTTCTCTACTACTACCAAACTAGTTGGTGAAGCAATTTTTGCTGTTAGTGATGCTTTTGGCGATAGTACTGGCGACGCTAACAATACCGTCTTCCAAGACAGAGTACGTTTAGGCTTGCAAACCAGCTTCACTGGTAGAGACATTTTAACCACCCGTTTGGCTGCTGGTAATGCCCAAGCATTTGATATCAGAGACAACGCTGGTAATACTCTTCCTAGTGCTGAAGGCGTTCAAACTTTTCAAATCGGTAGTACTGGCAATAACAGCGTTGAGATAGATAAACTGACCTACGAAGTTCCCATCGGACCTGCTCAAGTTTACCTTGCTGCTGCCGGCGGTCGTCACAGTCACTATGCTGCGGTTAACAACCCTTACTTTTTCGATAAAACTGATGGCGGTAACGGTGCTTTGTCTGCCTTCTCTTCTGAAAGTCCCATCTATCGGATTGGTGGTGGTGCGGGTATAGCGCTAACTCTACCTTTTGGTCAAGGCGGCGGTATCCTGAAGCCAAGTTCAGCCACCATAGGTTATTTGGCTAATGAAGCTAATAGTCCTGGTGCTGGCGAAGGTGTGTTCAATGGTAACTATGCTGCTTTAGGTCAATTGAATTTTAGCCTTGGCGATCGCATAGCTTTAGCTGCAACCTACGTCCACGCGTACAATGGAGCAGGTAGTGCTTTATATGATTCTGGTTTGAATCTTACTAACGGTGCTGGTACTGCAATTGGTGTAGTAGGTACTCAACAAGCCAATGTTCTACCTAATGCATCTTCAAGCAATTCCTACGGTGTGTCGGCGGCATTTAGACCAAGTGACAAACTTTCTGTCAGTGGTTTCGTAGCTTACACCGACGTTGTAGGTTCCGGTGCTGGTGATGACTTTGAATCTTGGACTTACGGCGCTGGTGTTGCCCTAGCTGATTTTGGCAAAAGAGGTAACGTATTAGGTATCTTCGCTGGTGCAGCACCCTATTCCCTCAATCGAGGCGCTAACAGTGGAGATGTTCCTTATCAAGTTGAAGGCTTCTACAAGTATCGCGTGTCTGATAACGTTTCCATCACCCCTGGTGTGATTTATTTGACATCTCCTAATCAAAATAGCGACAACGATGATGCTATTATCGGTACTCTCAGAACAACCTTTACCTTCTAGAGGTTTCTAGAGCATCGAAAATTTGTCTACAATTTGAAACTTTATTTTTCCCCGCCATGAGGCGGGGTTTTTGTTTTAAACCTAACCCCAACCCCTCACCTGCAAGGTAAGGGGCAAAAAATCTACAATTTGGTACGAAAAAACCCTGCTTCCATTCCTCTCCCACCTTGGGCTACCGTGTACGCACAAGTGGTAAATGTAAGGATTTCAAGTCTTCTGGACTCTTTAAATTGTCATTACAAGTGCAGCAATAGCGCAACGAAGTACGTTTTGTTAACGTGAGTTCGATGAACCTCTCCCCAACCCCTCTCCGACGCGGAGAGGGGCAG
>JBBSOP010000551.1:0-3467 GCA_038259655.1 Chroococcales cyanobacterium | reverse complement strand
ATTTCTGAGGCTAAAACCAAGAAAGAAATGCTCAAAGCTCGAATTACGACTGCTAAAGCTCAAGAACAACTCCAAGGTATGGTCAGTGGAATGAATAGCAGCAGTGCTATGGCTGCCTTTGAGAGGATGGAAGAAAAAGTCTTAATGCAAGAAGCTCGCGCCCAATCAATGGGAGAATTGGCAAGTGCAGATTTAGAAACCCAATTTGCGCGTTTGGAATCTGGTAATGATGTTGATGATGAATTGGCAGCTTTGAAGGCACAAATGCTACCACCTGCCTCTGCACCCAATCAACCCCAACTCCCCCCAGAACAAACCACAGCTCCTAAATCTAATGAAGTGGTAGATAGCGAGTTGGAATCCCTACGTAAGCAATTGGATCAAATGTAAAATTTGCTCAATACTAATTTGCACTAGTCCCACGCCTATTGGTTGTGGGATTTTGCATCAAGAGTCAGTTGTCAGTTGACCACTGGTTCTCAGATTGAGATAGAGTATTTTGTGTGCCAACTTTGATCGATGCCACCTAATGGAGACTGCAATGAGTAAAGGTGTAACCACCATAACTGATGCTGAGTTTGAAACCGAAGTGTTGAAAGCCGAGCAGCCTGTATTAGTTTACTTTTGGGCTTCCTGGTGTGGGCCGTGTCAATTGATGTCGCCACTGATGAATTTAGCTGCCAATACATACAGCGATCGCCTAAAAGTTGTCAAAATAGAAGTAGATCCTAATCCTGTCACTGTCAAGCAGTATCAGGTGGAAGGTGTGCCAGCCCTCAGATTAGTTCATGGAGACAAAATACTAGCATCCACTGAGGGAGTTATTGGCAAAGAGAAATTACTCAGTCTCTTAGATACGCATTTAAATAGTAATTAGTCATTAGTCAACTGTCTAGAGTCAATAGTAAAGAGTTTTGACCAGATTGACTTTTGACTCTTGACCCTTTGACTACGCTCAGGGTCAAGGCTTAGTTTCGACACTTCGGCAGGCTACTTCGACTACGCTCAGCACAAGTCAGTGCATCGCTGCGCGGCAATCGAGTTTCGACTGCGCGGTAGTTGAGCGTAGTCGAAACTCAACTGCCGCGAAGTCGAGATTTAACTGCCGCGAAGCCGAAGCCTTAACTCTTGATCCTTAATTTTTGACTAACATGCAATTCGCGAAGCGTTTACAACCCCTACAATCCAACGTATTTGCTGATATGGATAGAGCCAAGGCGGTAGCTTTGGCAGCAGGACGAGAGTTAATTGACTTGTCGCTGGGATCTTCTGATTTACCAACCGAGGCGCACGTCATTGAGGCGATCGCTAAATCTTTACACGATCGCAGCACCCACGGCTACTTGCTATTTAACGGTACTCAAGCATTTCGCCAAGCCGCAGCTAACTGGTACGAACAAAAATTTGGCATCAAAGTCGATGCGGAAACTGAGGTGTTACCCCTGATTGGTTCCCAGGAAGGTACTGCTCATTTACCCCTAGCACTGCTCAACCCTGGCGATTTTGCTTTGTTGCTCGATCCGGGCTACCCCTCCCATGCTGGGGGAGTCTACTTAGCTAGTGGGCAAATCTACCCCATGCCACTGACAGCAGAAAACGGTTTTTTGCCTGTATTTGCTGATATTCCTGCGCCTGTTTTAGCTCAGTCGCGGATGATGGTGTTGAGTTATCCTCATAATCCTACTGCGGCGATCGCTCCTTTATCTTTTTTTCAAGAAGCTGTCGCTTTTTGTCAGCAACACAATCTTGTTCTAGTTCACGATTTTCCCTACGTCGATTTAGTATTTGCAGAAACTGAAAATTGGGAGAAAAATCTGCTCAATCCCAAATCTGTAGTACCTTCTGTTTTGCAAGCTGATCCAGATAAAAGCGTCTCAATCGAATTTTTTACGCTTTCCAAGTCTTACAATATGGGAGGCTTCCGTATTGGCTACGCGATCGGCAATGCCCAGTTAATTCAAGCCTTACGCCAAGTCAAAGCCGCTGTTGATTTTAATCAATATCGGGGAATTTTGAATGGAGCGATCGCTGCTCTAAGTGGTTCTCAAGCAGGAGTAGTAAATGCAGTCTCTACCTTCGGTAAACGTCGTGACGCTTTTATTACTGCTTTACATCGCATTGGTTGGCAAGTTCCAACTTCCAAGGCCACAATGTATATTTGGGCTAAGTTGCCTTCACCGTGGAATCAAAATTCTGTAGAATTTTGTACCGAGTTAGTCAAACAAACTGGTGTTGCAGCTTCTCCTGGCGCTGGCTTTGGCAAATCTGGAGAAGGATATGTCCGCTTTGCCTTGGTACATGAACCAGCTTTATTAGAAATTGCCGTTGAGAGAATTGCAGAATTTCTATAGTTAACTGATGAAGTCTTTATCGTAGATTTACAATACTACCTGTATTAAATGTAGATTTCGGTATAAACTACAGGTGAAATTAGTATAAATATTAAAGATACTAAGAATCAAGTATCTTTAGTGTTTGCCTCAGATTTCACCCCTAAAAGTTCAATACACAGCGTGTATGGCAAGCAAACTCCAAAAAATAGGCATTTGTGCTGTAATTTTTGCATCTACATCTATTGGTTTATCAGGGCATCGTCCTCTTTGGGCGTTGACTCCTTCCCCTGACATTGGCAGTTTCCCAAAAGCAAATACACTGAATGACGGGAAAATTACAGATGCACGTAATGAGTTACCCTTGCTGGCTAATCTTAAGGAACTAGAAATAATTACAGTTAGTGAATCTACTGTAATGACAGACAACGCCACTCGCTATTACATCACTAAACAGCCTGCTGTTCAACAAACCTATACACTTCCCTATAGAAATATTTGGACTCAGCAAAGTAATTTACCACGCAAACGAAAAGTCCCAGAACCATCAGTAATAGTAGGGCTAATAGCTATGGTTAGCTGGCTAGGAACTCAGCACCGAAATTTAGTTTAGGGACTTGCGTGAAAATAAAGTACCAGTAAACCGAGTTTCGACACTATTAACCCGCAGATCCCTCGATTATAGTCAGTGCCAATCTTGAATACTTAGTTTAGTTATTGTTAGCTATACAAAACCCGTTAAAAAGTTTGATTAAAGCTGTTATTGGAAAACTAAAAATAGGTAAAGCAACAACTAACTAACTTTTTTCACAAAGTCTTAATATTTGACACTGTGAAAGTACGGTTGTTTTATGTAATGCTTGGCACGTAATAATTAAAGGTATATTCCTTGTAAAAATGTGAAATGCTCTGAAGCATAAGTTAAAAAAATATTAAGATTAACAGAAACTAGCCCTAACAATTGTGAAGTTTTACTTAATTTTAAATATCAGGATACTATTATTAAGGTAGATAATTATAAACAAATTTAAGTTATTGCAATTTTGAATGGTTAGGATCAGGGGAATCTCTCTTCTTTTTTAATGTTTATATCAAGCCTCATTTTCTTCGTAGAATTTTTGACTACTGACCTCAGAT
>JBBSOP010000550.1:0-3473 GCA_038259655.1 Chroococcales cyanobacterium | reverse complement strand
CTTAGAATACCCCACTTATTGTTTTGACCGGAGAACGGCACACTCTAATATTTTCAATACTTCAGCTTCTTTGTCACCCCTCTAGGAGTGAGGATTTGATCATAGCTTTTTAAATTCTAAAACATCCTATAAAGGATGTCACAAGTTGCTGGTTTCAACGTAGAGTTTTACAGATAACAGCCTTGTAAACCAGTTCATTAATGCAATCAATTAAAAGTCAATTCTACTTACTTTCGAGGAACTAACGTCATGACTAAAATTGTAATTTCTGCCTTATATCCTGATTACCTAAAACCATTTACCCACAATCTAACTCCACAGCAAGCTGAAACTATATTGGGAGGTATCTATGCCTCTGGGATTGGCATATTAAACGTTACTGATAGTACTTATCTTTATAATTCTCCGCGAGCAGATCGAAGATTTTACGCCGTAGGTCTACATTCGTTCTCAGGAAATGAGAATAGTTACGATTCATTCAACTATTCAAGGACAATCTATAATGGCTAAAATGGCTAAAATGGCTAAAATCGCAATTTCCCTTTTACCAAAAAGGCGACGGAAAGCCCACTTGTTTGAGGAGTGGGAGGAATAGCGCTTCAAGACGCTCAGCGACCATCGCCCCGCCGCCGAAAGCTGTCAGTGGTCAGTAGTAAAAACAACACTTCGACAAGCTACTTCGACTGCGCCCTTCTCTTGTCGGAGACGCTACGCGCTAAGCGTAGCTATGCCGTAGGCTTTACGGCTACGCTCAGTAGTCAGTGCATCGCTTACCACTGACTACTGACCACTGATACGAAATCCGACCCCTTCCAGGGGTGGGATGAGCTTAAGTAAGTCGCGCATCTCGGCTCAATTCCTAAATTCAGCGCGACAAGTGAAAGCATCGCTGGATAAATCAGGACTTACGCACAGGTAATGGAAGATCAAACCGCAGAGGACGCAAAGGACACAGAGGAATGAGAGTTTCAGAGAGTTTTTGCGTAAGTCCTATAAATAATACTAGAGAAACCGCGGGCAGTTTTATATAGTAAAACAAAAGCTGCCTGACATCTACTACCAAAGGTCAACTTTTATTTATTGCTTTAGTGCAATTTAGTTTTTAGAAAATACTTTTATAAATAGAAACATCGATAAGATATCGTTTCAGCCTAGTAAGCTAACTCGATTTTTTATCAATTCTAATATTGTAAATACATATCACTTGACAATATACAGGAGTAGGATAATGACTGAAATAACAGATTTAGAATTTCATCGTATTGATGCAGATTTAATTATACAAGAAATAACTCCGAGCCAGGCAGAAAGGCTTTTAGGGGGTTATTGCCAGCCTAATGAAGATGATCCTTATTTTTATATAATCAATATAACTAAAAATCTGAGTAAGCCGGAAACGAGCAAGCCTGAAAGTAAACCTCAAGGTACTGTTAGTAATAAAAAAAAGATTAACAGTATAGATAATTCTAGGAAAACTTACATAAATGGTGTTCCGATAAAAGAGGAAAGAAATATTATCATCATCTACTGATAAATTCAGTCAGAAATGGAATTTACTACAACTTGGAGTGAGAGAGGATATCGACGGCATCCTCTCCCACCCCAAACAATGATGACCATTCTTAGTGTTGGTATATTTTATGGAAGTCCCTTAACTGAACCGTATTGTAATATGAATCTATTTGATCAGCGATCGCTTTTAGCAGAACGGCGCGATTTAGACGAACGGCCAGTAGACTTCTTGCCACCTACACCTGTTCGTGATACTGATTTTTTAGCCGATGTCTTTGGCAACGGAGTAGCAGCAGAGTGACCCGGACGTTTGTCACGTCCAGATTTAGGTTTGTGTTCATTTGAGACTAATTCTGGCTGAATTTGCTCGTTGACTCCAAAGCCAGCAACTACTCCTAATGGCAACCGCTGCTCAATTAGTTTTTCGATATCTGCCAACAATGGGTACTCATCAACAGATACCAGCGATATGGCTTCACCCGATGCGCCAGCGCGGCCAGTCCGACCAATACGATGAACATAATCTTCTGGTACATTGGGCAAATCGAAGTTGACTACATGGGGCAGTTCGCTGATGTCTAGACCCCGTGCTGCAATGTCGGTTGCCACTAATACCTGTAGGCTGCCGTTCTTGAACTTTGCCAAAGCATGAGTACGGGCAGACTGGCTCTTATTCCCGTGGATGGCCAGGGCTTGAATGCGGTTATCGATTAATTGCTTAACCAAACGGTCAGCACCATACTTAGTGCGAGTAAACACTAAAACTTGATACCAATTGTCTTGTCGAATGAAGTGAGCTAGTAAGTGGCGTTTCTTGTCACGGTCTACCTTGTACACTTTCTGTGCCACCGTGTCAGCAGTAACGTTGCGGCGTGCCACTTCAATCATTGTTGGGCGATTGAGTAACCCGGCGGCTAGTGCCTTGATTTTGTCTGAGAAGGTGGCGAAAAATAGTAAGTTTTGCCGTTGTTTGGGTAGAAGCGAGATAATGCGGCGAATATCACGGATAAAGCCCATGTCT
This sequence comes from Chroococcales cyanobacterium, assembly GCA_038259655.1. Classification (GTDB taxonomy): domain Bacteria; phylum Cyanobacteriota; class Cyanobacteriia; order Cyanobacteriales; family Nostocaceae; genus Halotia. The sequence goes on along the minus strand of JBBSOP010000550.1, from coordinate 940 downwards.
AGCATTCTATCTGCTTCATCCAGCACTAAAATCTCAATATGCGATAGGTTCACCGTACCCTGTTGCACATGATCTAACAGTCGCCCTGGGGTACTAACTAAAATATCTACGCCATTCTTCAAAAGCCGCTTTTGCGGATTAATGCTAACCCCGCCGAACATTACCATCGAGTTCAACTTCAGGTATTTGCCGTATTCACGCACACTTTCTTCTACCTGGGCGGCGAGTTCACGAGTTGGGGTGAGAATTAGCGCCCGAATTGGTGGGCATCCATGAGACGTGCCTTTAATACTTCTGTCGGACGACAACCGATGCAATAATGGCAATGTAAAACTAGCAGTCTTTCCTGTACCAGTTTGAGCGCCAGCTAGCAAGTCACCACCCAACAATACCGCAGGAATGGCTTGCATTTGGATTGGCGTGGGTTTGGTGTAACCTCGTTCGGTGACAGCACGGATAATTTCATTGGACAAGCCGAGATTAGAAAAAGACATAAAACTCCAGAAATAACATCGGCCTGTCGCCAGTGGTGGCATCAGTCTTAGGCGGACGGATGGTTTGAAGGGCTAAATGGGCAGTAAGCGCCAAGACTGAGAGCGAATGCCGCGACTCCTCATCCTAGCAGAATGCAGTTCGTTTGAGTAAATTAATCGATTACCAACAATACCTTTGCCAATTTATGAGAGTGAGTTGATGGTGATTGAAATATTAACTTCTTTTTTTCTGAGGCTTGGCAAAAATCCAGTGGCCATATTCCGCTACGCTCCGCACAGAGGGGAAGGGCTTGCCCCCCCTGCTCCCTGCCCCTCTGCCTCTTCGGTGATTAAATCCCGTGACTTTTGCCGATTACCCAATTGCGCCGAAAAAACCTCGCCAAAGTAGATTCTTCCAGCGATAAATAAATTGGTCGTCCGTGGGGACAGGTGCGGGGGTTGCGAGT
>JBBSOP010000549.1:0-3478 GCA_038259655.1 Chroococcales cyanobacterium | reverse complement strand
CCAGCAAGTACTTAATAGTCAGCAGTCAATAATCGGCACAAAGATCTGGGGTACATCACCAGATTCTATTGACATGGCAGAAAACCGGGAACGATTCGAGAAAATCCTTAACCAGTTGAAGATTGCTCAACCTCCAAATGGTATTGCTCGGACTTATGAAGATGCGTTGATTGTGGCTAAACGTATTGGTTATCCGGTAGTGGTGCGTCCTAGCTATGTATTGGGAGGACGGGCAATGGAAATTGTCTATTCTGATACAGAATTGGAACGCTACATGAGCTTTGCTGTGCAGGTGGAACCGGAGCATCCAATTTTAATTGATAAATTTTTAGAAAATGCTATCGAAGTCGATGTAGATGCGATCGCCGATCACACAGGAAGAGTAGTGATTGGTGGTATTATGGAACACATCGAGCAAGCCGGCATTCACTCTGGAGATTCCGCTTGCACTTTACCCTCGATTTCTCTATCACCAGCAGTACTTAATCAAATTCGCACTTGGACAGTACAACTGGCACAGGCGCTATCAGTTGTCGGGTTGATGAATATTCAGTTTGCTGTTGTTGGCGCTCAAGGCTATTCTCCCCAAGTTTATATTCTCGAAGCCAACCCCCGCGCTTCCCGTACAGTGCCGTTTGTTTCTAAGGCTACGGGTGTGCAATTGGCAAAACTCGCATCCTTGATCATGTCTGGTCAAACTTTAGAGGAACTGGGCTTTACCGAAGAAGTTATTCCATCTCATATTGCCGTTAAAGAAGCAGTTTTACCCTTTAATAAATTCCCCGGAACTGATACAATATTAGGGCCAGAGATGCGCTCCACTGGCGAGGTGATGGGGATTGACAGCGATTTTGGACGCGCTTATGCCAAAGCAGAATTAGGCGCAGGAGAGCGTTTACCTCTGCAAGGAACGGTGTTTGTGTCAATGAGCGATCGCGACAAAACAGCTGCGGTTTCTGTAGTCAGGGAATTTATTGAGTTAGGATTCACTGTTATGGCTACCCGTGGTACAGGTCAAGTACTCCAAGAACAGGGATTAGATGTCGAGTTAATACTCAAACTCCATGAAGGTCGTCCTCATGTCCTAGATGCCATCAAAAATCAAAAAATCCAACTTATTATCAATACCCCTTCAGGAGAAGAAGCTCAGACTGATGCTAGGTTAATCCGTCGTACAGCCTTAGCTTACAAAATTCCCATTATTACTACCATCGCTGGAGCCAAAGCTACTGTTGCCGCTATCCGTTCTCTACAAACTACGACTTTAGACGTAAAAGTCATCCAAGAATACTGCACTGTGCGTTTGTGATGCCCTGAGCCTAAAAAGTAAGGGCAAGTTATTTTTACTCAAGGAGTAGGGAACTACGGGGACAATTGGCAATTGTTCCCCCCTCCTATTCCAGAATCTGCATTAAGCCGTATTTACAAGAAAAATTAAGCAATTATTATAGAAGAATAATTATTGCTCTCATTGAGATATTTTAACAAATATGAGGAACTTATTTTTCTCTGGTGAAACATTTATATAAGTTGGACTCCAAAGAACGACAAAATTTAACCTCTGGCAAAAGTTATTTTTTTAAGACGAGGATGTTTTCAACCGAAAAGAAACAAATCCCTTCCCTGTAGTCTTCCTGCTTCAGTCTTAAACATCAGTACCTTGGCTTCAAAGCTGAAAATCACCTCAATATTGTCATAAATTTATATGCGTAAACTAGAACATTCACAAAATTCTAGGTTGTTGGGTATTCCAAATTTTTCTCATAAATGTTACAATTATTAACAAGGATTAAATACAAAAAATGTCAATTTTATTACCTTTTATCTAACCATAGACACTTGTGAAAACTAATAAAAAACTGTAACGTCTTGCAGTTAAGAGTCTAATTTGATTAATGACGAGCAGCCGAGATTCTCGGACGCACAAATTTCTAACCATCTTATGGGTTCCCAGTTTAACTGGGTAGCGCCCTCCTAGAGCATCTATCAATTAATGACCCTACCTAACAATCCATCATTACCAAAGAGTAGCGCCATGAAGACCGCTCAAACAGCCACAGACCTCGTGCGGACTTACCTGCGTGAGATTGGCCGTGTGCCACTCTTAACCCACGAGGAGGAAATTCATTATGGCAAACAAGTGCAACGTTCTAGCACGTTGCATGAAGTGAGGGAAAATCTTGCTACCCAGTTGGATCGTCAACCAACTATAGAAGAGTGGGCAACAGCGGCAAAACTGGAAACAGCAGAGTTAAATGACGCGATCGCCGAGGGTGAAATTGCGAAGCGTAAGATGGTAGAAGCCAATTTGCGCTTGGTTGTATCTGTTGCCAAAAAATATATTAAGCGCAACGTCGATTTACTCGACTTAATCCAAGAAGGTAGTATTGGAATGCAGCGGGGCGTAGAAAAGTTTGACCCCACAAAAGGTTACAGATTTTCTACTTATGCCTATTGGTGGATTCGTCAAGCCATCACGCGGGCGATCGCTGAAAAAGCTCGCACTATCCGCTTACCGATTCACATTACCGAGAAGTTAAATAAGATTAAAAAGGCACAGCGCCATTTATCTCAAAGACTGGGTAGAGCCCCTTCTGCTTCTGAACTGGCTGAAGAATTAGAATTGACACCTAAACAGGTACGCGAGTACTTAGAAAAAGCTCGACTACCCTTATCTTTAGATTTGCGGCTCGGAGATAACTATGATACCGAACTCGGAGAAATGCTGGAAGACCCAGGCGCTTCTCCAGAAGAGTTTGTCATGCAATCTTCTTTGTCTTACGACTTAGAGCGTTTGATGGAAGAACTTACCCCCCAACAGCGGGAAGTAATTACATTGCGCTTTGGGTTAAGTGATGGACAAGCCTTAACACTGGCTAAAATAGGCGAAATCTTAAATATCAGCCGTGAACGAGTTAGGCAAATTGAGCGCGAAGCTTTAACCAAACTTCGCAAATCGAAAGCTAGCATGGATGAATATTTGGCAAGTTAGTCAATGGTCAATGGTCAATGGTCAACATCAACTTTTGACTATTGACTTTTGACTCAGTAAGGCGAGGAAATACGCTGCTTTTGGTACGGTTACACCGACTCCTATATGATAATTAGCTTGTTACATTATTTGATAGGAACACTCGATAAGAAGCCAAGTCAAATAAAATACAGGCATTTATTATTTAAATCACAATCACTGTAGTTAGCAGTGGTAATACAGGAGGTATAACGTGAGTAACCCATCCAACAGAGTTTCAGAATTTTTCAATAGTGAGTCAGAAACTGGGAATTTACTGTGGCAATACGTTAAGTCAATGAGTCCAGATACAGTTACCCAGCTATCTAAACCCACATCCTCCGAAGTGTTGCAAGTAATGGAGCGCAACATCATAGGACTTTTGGGAAATATGCCCTCAGAACACTTCGGCGTAACCGTGACTACAAGTCGGGAAAGCCTTGGTCGATTGCTGGCTTCCGCGATGAT
>JBBSOP010000548.1:0-3484 GCA_038259655.1 Chroococcales cyanobacterium | reverse complement strand
TATTGGAGTCGAATTTTCTATGTCAGACCCCAACATTGGTCGCTTACTCGTTAAACGCTACCAGCTTCAGGAGTTAATTGGGACTGGAGCTATGGGTAGAGTTTATCGTGCTAAAGATATTTTGTTGGGAGGTGTACCCGTTGCGGTAAAATTTCTTGCTCTGTCCATACAAAATGAAAAGATCCGATTGCAAGAACGCTTTGAGCGAGAAGCTAAAACCTGTGCTTTACTAGGGCAAAAAAGCATTCACATTGTTCGAGTCATGGACTATGGCGTAGACGAAAATAATACCCCGTTCTATGTTATGGAATACCTGCAAGGACATAGCCTAAACAATATTATCCGTCAGCAAAACCTATCGGTACTAAGATTTTTCAGTATGGCGCGTCAAATCAGCTTGGGTTTGCAATGCGCTCATAATGGCATCCCAGTTGATGGCACAATCTACCCGATTATTCATCGTGATATTAAGCCCAGCAATATGCTGGTGATTCAAGACCCCAGTTTTGGGGAGTTGGTCAAGGTTCTAGATTTTGGGATTGCGAAGTTACTCCAAACAAATAGCGACCAAACGAAATACTATTTGGGAACCTTGGCTTATTCTTCTCCTGAACAAATGGAGGGCAAAGAATTAGATAACCGTTCTGATATTTATAGTTTAGGCGTGATGATGTTTGAGATGCTTACAGGCAAGATGCCATTAGTAGCACCAACTCATTCCTTCGGTGCATGGTATAAAACACATCACACTCAACCACCCCGTACTTTTGCTGAGGTTGCACCTGGATTGCAAATTCCCCAAGAAGTGCAAAATTTGGTGATGAGTTGTCTAGCCAAAAGCACGCGCGATCGCCCCCAAACTATCAATGAAATTCTCCAGGTTTTAGAATCTCTAGAACAACATTACCGCACCCAGGCAATTCCACAGAGTAATCTATCTACTCGTACCCTGACAATTAAGGCTGAGATCGAGCCGAAGGTCAACCCTGATTCACAAGTATCGCACGATGAAGTTGCTCGCGCTACTTCCTGGCCTGCAAATAAACCTATTGCTGATATTGTTTTCCCCCAACCAATCTATGCCAATGGGGAGGCTTTACCAGCGCTGTGGATAATGCTACAGCAACAAGAAATTATCAAACGCTTCGTCTGCAAACGTTATAACCAGTTTCTTTTCATCACTACACCTCATCCCATGCTGTTATGGATTACCGTCATCTATAACCGTAAATATGGTGCTAAATGGTTGCCTTACTATCTCGATCTCAAAACTAGTGTAGGTCAGGACATCACCTATTTACTAGGACAAACAGGTTCTTATCGCCTGTTGTTTTTTGCGCGGGAGACACCAAGTCGCTGTTCTCATGTCTTACTTGTCAGCATTGCTCCTGCTCAACGTCAACGACTACAAGAATGGGTCAAAGCAGGCAAAACCTTAGTTTCAGTAGCTGATCCCCAGATGAGTAAAAATTTACTCAAAAACGAGTACGAAAAGATTAAGCCCCATATTTTGACAAAACTGGCAGCAACTAATACAGATTCCCATTTTGATCTTTCAGGCTAGAGTGAAATCAAGGAGCTAAATAGGTGTGTTTAACTTATGTAAATTTTTATAACAATAAATAGATATCTAGTTGTAAGCTTCGTTTATAAAAAATATAATGGGCAATAGTGCTAGACAAATTTGCTTGAAATTACGCATAACTTAACTCTGCTATGTTTTACAGCAGGTAAGTAATTATGCCGTAAATGCACTGCCGATGGTGTTAAACAGGCTGTTTTTAAGTTAAGTTTGACTGAATGCTGATTGTTAATTTACTGCCAAAGCTACAATTTTTTCTAAAGATTGCAGTTTTAATGTGCAGTCCGAAATTATTTTTAATGCGGATTTAGGCAAAGAATTATTCAGTATTAAATTAAGATCACTTGTTGAAAGTTGACGCCCCAGCATCCCCAGCCCCTTTCCTCCCTGGAACCGAGCAAGAGAAGGAGGTCGCCCACTGCGACACATTAACTCTCTATGCCATAGCGGAACCTGAATCTATGCCCCACTGATGCTTGAGTAGTTCTTGATAGGTTGCCTCGCGTACAACCATTTGCTCATAGAGCTTGACGAGGAAGTCTTGAGCTTGTTCATGACTCATGTGCTGTACTTGAGTGGCAAATGAGCGAATGCTGAATTGCTGTTCCAAGGATAATTTTGACTGGTTCATAGTAACTCCGAAAAAAAACAACGCGTAAAAGTTATGTTGGTTACAGAAGTCCAATGAGATAATACTTGGACTGGGATTCGTCCTATAGTTATACCTCTGTATTAAGAAAGATAACAATTGTGTGACAAATTGCCCACACCCTTAAGGGTAGTTTTTCTGTTTTTGATAGCTTGCACCTAAACCTACTGATATATAACCCAAGTCTGCTAAAGCAAATTCCGGAAAAATTTATTATTTGTAATATTCATCCGGATTAAGTTGAAACACCCTAATGTCCTTTCCTTTTCGTTTAAACTTCTCTAGAAACGAGAGGTTCGTCAAGGAGTGGAGGAATTGAAGGTATTAAGCGTGAATTATATTCGCTGTATATCATTAGATGCAAGATGTCAATTCACTAAAATTATGTCAACACAGCCGCTAACAATTAAATTTAGAGGCTAAAAGTATTTGTATCAAGTTGTAAAGAGGAAAAATGCTCACACTGAACAAATTTGTGAGTATATTTACTAGAAAAATCGAAACTCCAAAGTCAATAGTCAAAAGTAATAACTATTGACTGGTGACTATTAACTATTTTCGACTGCGACGATCACGACTGTGATGTTATCGTGTCCGCCTTCTTGTTTGGCAGCCTCAATTAAAGAGAGGGCGGCTTTGTCCAGTAACGGGATGTCATGCAGGTAATCATAAATCTTTTGATCTACAAGTTCTTCGGTCAATCCATCGCTGCATAATAGCAGGCGATCGCCTGCTTGCACGTCCAGCGGTTGCACATCAACCTGATGTAAGTCTTCACGTCCCAAACAGCGGGATAACACATGGCGGAAAGGGTGAACCCGTGCTTCATCTGAGGTGATATCGCCGACTTTGATCGCCCTTGCGACCCAAGTGTGGTCTTCTGTGATCTGCTCTAGTTGGGCTTCTCTAAGGCGGTAGATTCTAGAATCACCAACATGAGCGCACCAAGGCGAATCTGGTGAGCGAAAAACTACTACTACAACTGTAGTACCCATGTCAGCGCGTTCGGGATGATTTTGCTGATCTTGCAAAATACCTTCATTTGCCTGCCACAAAGCTTTTTCTAGCAATTTTCCTGTAGACTCAGAAGAATCCCAGTTTTCTCCCAAATACACCTGAATTTCGTGAGCAGCAATGCGACTTGCTTCCTCTCCTCCCGCATGACCACCCATGCCATCAGCAACAATGAAAAATCGCCCTTCAGGGTCGATGTAGTGAGCATCCTGGTTACTAGAACGAATAAGTCCCGGATC
>JBBSOP010000547.1:0-3490 GCA_038259655.1 Chroococcales cyanobacterium | reverse complement strand
TAGTACAGGGGCGAATTGAAGCTTTATTAACCAAACAAAAAAAATCTGCACTTACTTCAGAGGAAGAAAAAGAATTAGATGAATATGAAGAATTAGACGATTATCTAAGTTTAGTGAATCGGATGATCAGAAATGTATCGCTAACTCAAAACCAAGGTGCATTATAGGGAATTATAAATTTGTCTGCGAATCGTTACATTAGTGAAGCTACTCAAAATCAAGTACGACAACGAGCCAAGTTTCTGTGCGAATATTGTCACGCATCGGAACAATGGCAATATGTTTCCTTGACTGTAGACAATGTAATCCCTATTGCCAAAGGTGGTGCTAACTCAATTAATAATTTAGCTCTGGCATGTTTTCATTGCAATCGCCAAAAATCCGATAAACTTAAAGTTTTTGATGAACAGTCATTATCAGAAGTACCTTTATTTAATCCTCGCACTGATAGTTGGCAAGAACACTTTATTTGGTCAACAGATACACTCTTAATTATCGGCTTGACACCAACAGGACGCGCTACAGTCGCAGCATTAGCATTCAACCGAGCCAGAATAATTAATATTCGTGCTGCTGATAGAGAAATTGGACGACATCCACCACCAAATGACAAGAGAAACCTCTAGCTTAGACAAACTGTCTAAAATCTATTAGCTAATTTTCGCTAAGATTGGCAAAAATATATCTAAAGTTAATCCAGCAGTAAACGTTTCAGGCAGACAGGTAATGAGTCAAAACTCACCGATAGACTCCGGTACTCAATCGTCGAAAACATCTGGGTTGAAGCCAGCATTAGCAGCAGCATTGGCGAGTTTAGAAGTGCAGCTAGATCAAGAGTTAACCCGATACCGACGTACACGAATTGGCACAAGGACACCAAATCAAACCCGCGTGGGCAATTACATCGGTAGTCAACCCCAAGAGTTGACAGATATGACTTTGACAGTAGGCACAACTCAGCCATCTGTAGCAGAAATTCACACTAATACACTGCCTAAATCTGTACCCGATGAGGCTTCTGTTGAGAAGCCAGCACCAGTTACGATTATCAAGACTGAAAGTCTGGATAATTCTGAAGCATCCCCCAATTCTAAGTCTAGCGAAACCCAAGTTCCACTGCCTCAAGTGAGTTCTAGCAGCATTGTACCTGCGGCAGTTAAGGCTCCTCAAGATGATCATCTCACCGAGGTAAATGGCACTGCCAAACAGCCAGATGACTATTTGGAATCGAGTGAAGCACTGCTGCGAAGTTTGACAGATGAACAACCACGAATTAATAAGCCCAGTAATTCTAACGATAGTCTGCTATCACCTTTAGGTATAGGCTCTATGCTGCTGCTATTAGTAGCAAGCCTTACTTTAGGTTATGTATTTTTCAACCCGAAAAGCTTGCCTCAGTTAAATATAGGCAAATTATTGAACGGCAACTCGTCTCCCAGCGTTGCAAATACTCCAGAAGTTGGCACTAATCCCCAACCAGAGATTACAACTGTACCCAGATATCCTAATTTAGCCGCTAAAGAGTTTCCAGAGGTTAAAGATCCCAACGATATAGTCGGCTTACAACCAAAATATCAACCAACTCCCACAGCACCACCCAACCCTATTGTTGCTCAAACACCGAGTAATCCTCTATTGGTAGAGCCACTGCCACAGGTACAACAACCTTTGCCACCTTTAGGTTCGCCTCCAATACCCACAGAAAAACCTTCGCCTCAGCCAACTACAACTTCACCAGCAGCAAGCGCCCAAATCAAACCCGCAGCAGATGGATTTTATCATATAGTGATCGACAATCAAGGCGATCGTGCCTTAGCCGCAGCCCGAAAGGTAGTCCCCGATGCTTATTTATCACCTAGTAAAAAATTCATATATCTAGGTTCCTTGAAGACAAAAGAGCAAGTACTACAAAGGTTGCAACAGCTACAGTCCAAAGGAATTAAAGCACGGGTACAACAGCCATGAGTTGCAAAAATCTACGATAGGATGAGGAAAACATCTATAAAACGCCCTGCCTGTTGACTGATATAAGAGCAAAAAATGCCGTCTTTGCTGAGAAAAAGACGGCAAAACAGGTAATGCAGCGCCACTCTGCACAAGTTGAGCCAACCACTTGGTCAGGTTTACCTTTGTTGTATAGGCTAGCGAGGAGCAATTTTTGAAGAAAGTGAATGGAGAACCGACATGGAACTAATCAAGCGTATCCTGCGGGTAATTCGCGCTAACCTTAACAGTCTGATAGGCAGTGCGGAAGATCCGGAAAAGATTCTAGAACAAACTGTGATGGAGATGCAGGAAAACTTGGTGCGATTGCGACAGGGAGTAGCCCAAGCGATCGCTACCCAAAAACGCACTGAACGTCAAGCCACCGCAGCCGGGTCAACATCAGAAGAATGGTATCGCCGCGCCCAATTAGCACTGCAACAAGGCAACGAACCTCTAGCACGGGAAGCTTTGACTAAACGCCAAGCTTACAAAGAAACTGCCACAGCCCTCTCTAACCAAATAGGGCAACAAAATGATGTGGTAGCTAGACTAAAAAAAGATATGCGATCGCTAGAGTTAAAAATTTCCGAAGCGAAAACTAAAAAAGATATGTATATTGCTCGCGCTCGTTCTGCCGAGGCATCTTATCGACTCCAGGAAATGCTCGACGGAAATTCGGCTACAAGTAGCCTCAGCGCCTTTGAGGGTATGGAAGAGAAAGTTTTACAGATAGAAGCTAAATCAGAAGCGATCGCAACTTTGGGCAGTGACGATTTGCAAAAACAATTTGACTCTTTAGAATCTGCTGGTGATATTGATAATGAACTAGCAGCTATGAAAATGCAGGTTTTAAATGAAGGTCAAAATCCCCAGCAGCAGTTACCCAAAGCTCAAGAACCTTAAAAATCAGGGAACTACCAAAGCTAGGATATATCTTAACAATTAACTGGTGTCGGGAGGTTGCGAACCCAACCGGAAAGATTACATTGAAATAGGAAGCTATTAAATAGTAAAAAAGCGAACTGTCCAACAAAACGCGTAAACTCCAAAAGGAAAAACAAAGTTATGGGATTATTTGATCGCATTAAGCGAGTAGTCGGCGCTAACCTCAACGACTTGGTAAATAAAGCTGAAGATCCAGAAAAAATGCTGGAACAAGCCATCTTGGAAATGCAAGAAGACTTGGTACAGCTGCGTCAGGGAGTTGCTCAGGCGATCGCCGCCCAAAAACGTACAGAGAAACAGTACAATGATGCCCAAAATGAAATTAATAAGTGGCAGCGCAATGCTCAATTAGCACTGCAAAAGGGCGATGAGAACCTAGCACGACAAGCCCTAGAGCGCAAAAAGACTTACACTGAAACTAGCACAGCCCTCAAAGCTAGCCTAGATCCGCAAATTGGTCAGGTTGAGACTCTCAAGCGCAGCTTAATTCAGCTAGAAAGCAAAATTTCTGAGGCTAAAACCAAGAAAGAAATGCTCAAAGCTCGAATTACGACTGCTA
>JBBSOP010000546.1:0-3512 GCA_038259655.1 Chroococcales cyanobacterium | reverse complement strand
GCTTTGCCTAATGCATGGTTAAACCCAGCCGACATGGCCGCAGTTTGACCATAATTGCGGCGCAGAATTACTGCTTTTAAATCAGGGCGGATTTGCGCTTGGGTTTTGAGAAATTCTGCTGAACCATCGCTAGAACCATCATCCACACAAATGATTTCATAATTCAACTGACTAGCGGATAATGTAGATGCGATCGCTTCTAATAAAACTGGCAAACTTTCTACTTCATCACGCACTGGCACTACTACTGAAACATCGGGAACAATAGCTGAAATCGCCCCATTGTCACCAGTAATCTCTCCCGAAATTAACCCACTCCTCATCATTCTTCAGCGTCCTCAGGCTCTCTGTGGTTTGTAACTCTGAATAACTCTACCAGCGCCTCGCAGCTGCTGATAGTATGACTGACTCACCGCATCTCCCTGTTCCGAAAGTATGTCAATTCCAATACCATTTCGTCCTTGGTTTTGTCCAGAACTATGGATGTAAGATTTATCTCCCAAGTAAAGTCCGACATGAGTGGCTTTTTCAGGAGTACCAAAAAAGACTAAATCCCCTGGTTCTAATTGGCTAATGGCAATTGTTTGGGTAAAATCTTCTTGTTGATAGGCATCTCTAGGCAACCAAATACCCACAGAGATAAATGCTGCTTGCATTAATCCAGAACAGTCGTAATTTGGGCTAACTGTACCACCCCAAAGATAGTAATTTGACTGTTGCATCGCTTTTTGTGTGAAAACGATCACCTCTGGTAGCAGTTTTTTGATGTCAGACTCAGAAAATGATTTAGCCTGATAAAGTACAGTAGCAGGTTGTAATAAACCCAAATCAGCAAGGGATACCCACCCTGGATAGTCATCCTCACACAAATACACCTCAATTGCTGAGTTTTGATGATTTGATGTTACCTGTAAATGTCGCCCAGAAGCGGCTTGAGTTGCTAAACGCGTACATGTAGGAGAATCATATAAGTTTAGATCAGCCAAACATTGGTATTCTCCCAATTGGGGATTTGGGATTTGGGATTTTGAATTAGAAAGCATTTTTCAAGGTGAATAGCTAATAATGATTTTCTTTAGAAAAGACGAACAACTCGAAAATCTGGGTAATGGCATTTTAGATGCAACTTGGGCAGCATTTCCAAACTTAGCTCGTAATCAAATTGCTTTAACTTGGATTGTTTATGATCCGCCAGTCCCAGTAAATACTGGTGGCGCTTTAACTCCTGACGCTTTTTGGAATCACCCAGTCCGTGGTTTCACTTATCGCGGTGTTGAGCGTATTTACCCCGCGAGTGTAGTCAAGCTATTTTACTTAGTAGCAGTGAATGAATGGCTGGAAAAAGGCATGAGCCAAACTTCTTTGGAGTTAGAGCGAGCCTTACGCGATATGATTGTGGATTCTAGCAATGATGCTACTAGCTTAGTTGTAGATATTCTCAGTGGTACTACCTCAGGGACAGAGTTACCAACTGGCCCCTTTGAAACTTGGAAATATCAACGTAATATTGTTAATCGCTATTATCAGTCTTTAGGCTGGGAAGAAATGCAGACGATTAACGTCTGTCAAAAAACTTGGGGTGATGGCCCTTATGGACGGGAACGGGCATTTTACGGAGAGATGCTGGAAAATCGCAATATGGTGACAACAAATGCGATCGCTCGATTGCTCCATAGTATTGTCGGGGGGGTAGCAGTTTCCAGTGAGCGATCGCAAGCGATGATGGCTTTGCTTAAACGCAGTCTCAATCCAGATGATTTGCCCACTGACACAGAAGAAGATCAAGTAACAGGTTTTTTAGGTGGAGATCTTCCCCAAAACGCTCAAATTTGGTCAAAAGCAGGTTGGACAAGTCAAGTTCGTCATGATGCAGCGTATATTGAGTTACCAAATCAGCGTCCTTACCTTTTAGTATTATTCACTGAAGGTAAAGCACACGCTAAAAGCCGCGCTATTTTGCCTTTTGTCTCGAAGCTATTTGCTGAAGCGGTTAGCAGTTTATAATTTAGTACCGTTTAGTTATACCCAAAATCTTTTGTAGAGACGCGTTAGCGAAGTGAAAGCGCTGTTTCGCGTCTCTACACCAAAGTTTCTAACTTCTGCCTCCTACGTTAAAACCCATAACTTTGTACTTCATACAAAAGAAAACTGCTGTATCTAGGTTTCAGCGATTTTTAGCTTGTTAAAATTTTTTATTTATCCTGCTTAGGTTTGAGGTCATTTTTAGCCTCAAAAATATCAAAGTACCACGAACCCCAACTAACGCTGTAAAATAGCAGCAGAACGAAGCGTATTTAGTCGAAAATCATCACTCAGTAATGGAGAAATTATACTTTCCAGCATCCAAGCACAACTGAGATGAAGACTCGGAAAATCGGATTGTAACAGTTACTAAGCTTTGAAAGCTGAAATTCTACAAACGAATTTTCAAGTCAGATAAAGAGTTTGCCTATTTGCACTTTAGTTGACTGTGCGGCTTACCACTATGAGCCATTAATTAAGTAAATTTAGTAGGAGAGATAATGACCCAAATAGTAGTGGGTGACAATGAACACATCGAATCAGCCTTACGCAGATTTAAGCGAGAAGTTTCTAAGGCTGGGATTTTTCAAGATATGAGGAAGCATCGTCACTTTGAAACGCCTATTGAAAAATGTAAGCGCAAAAAACTTGCCTTGCAAAAGCAGAGTAAAAGACGTTTCCGTACTTAAGGGATAACGTAGATATAAATCAATACCCTCATAAATTATGTGAGGGTATTCTTTATAGTTGTTTGCCCTTACGTGAGGTGATGGGTAAAGCCCCCGTGATTTATCCGGGGGATATAAGCGAATGGATGAATTGATTCATCCTTGGTCATATTTATAGCTGTAGATTGCTATAAGTATAATATGATATTTTCATGATTGTACTTGAGTTCAAGTTAAAAGGTAAACCGCAACAGTATCAGGTCGTTGACGAAATGATCCGAACAGCTCAGTTTATCCGAAACAAAGCACTCAGGTACTGGATGGATAATCAAGGCGTTAAACTATCTGACCTCTACAAACAGTGTGCTGTATTAGCTAAAGAGTTTGAGTGGGCAGGTAAACTTAACTCAATGGCACGCCAAGCTTCGGCTGAACGTGCCATTTTTGCTATCCAACGTTTCTTTGCTAATTGCAAAGCGTCGAAACCAGCAAAGACTTGTACTGAGCGCAGTCGAAGTAAAGGATATCCACAATTTAAAAAGTTTTCTCGTTCTGTAGAGTACAAAACTTCAGGATGGAAGCTTTCTTGTGATAAGAGAAGTTTAGCTTTCACTGACGGGTTTGCGGCAGGGAATTTTAAATTGGTTGGCTGTAGGCAGCATTGAATATCCTAGCTAAGGCTTTAAGGCAAGCAGGAATCGATTTAAATACCCTAGGGCATAGGGAAATTAACGCTTTCGGACAGACCGATCTCTACTCGCTGGTGGTGACACCCGCAAGCAAGCCGACTGGTTGAAGAAAGAATCCCCGTCTCTTTAGAGC
>JBBSOP010000545.1:0-3516 GCA_038259655.1 Chroococcales cyanobacterium | reverse complement strand
CCGCGCTAACCTGGGTATGGAAGTAATGCACGAGCGTAATGCTCACAACTTCCCCTTAGATTTAGCTGCTGGTGATGTTGCTCCTGTTGCTCTAAGCGCACCTGCTATCAACGGTTAATTCTCAAGTTTTAAAGCTGAATAAAAAGATGCCTTCCAGAAATGGGAGGCGTTTTTTTATGGGTATGCAGTAATTTTCTGTATAATTGCTCTTTTGATTGCACAGATCATCATGACCATGCAAGTAAAAGTTGTGCCTCACGACTAGACATGGCGTAGCAAATTTGAGATGGAATCAAAACTTTTTGTGCTAGCACTAGGTGAAAATGTGGTTGCTATTCACCATATTGGTAGCACAGCAATTCCTGGTATTTATGCCAAGCCGATTATTGATATCTTGGTTGAAGTAAAAGATATTGCAATTGTAGATCAGCAAAGTCCGGCGATCGCAGCATTAGGTTACCAAGTTATGGGTGAGTTTGGCATCCCAGGTCGTCGATTTTTTCGTAAAGATAACAAAATAGGTACAAGAACGCATCATATTCACATCTTCGAGGCTAACTCACCAGATATCAAACGGCATTTGGCGTTTCGAGATTATATGATTGCTCATCTTGAAGATGCACAGAAGTACAGCGAATTGAAGCGCCAGTTAGCAAAGCAGTACCCCGACAACATAGATAAATATATGGATGGGAAAGATGGTTTCATTAAAAAGATGCAAACAAAGGCGTTAGAATGGCAGCGATCGCAGACACTCAAACCAAGGCACGATATCTAGAAGATATGATGACTATTGAGATGTTTCTTGAAGTAGCGACCGCCAGTCGGTAATTGCCTTTTCTGTCCACAGCCAATTGTTACTCAACTTATTTACCTGAAAATTTACTGGATCATCCTTAAGCACCATTTGTCTTAGTTTGATCGCTTCTTTTATATATTGTGCTTGTTTAGCAGCAGGTTGATTGAGTGCAGATTTATACAACCCAATAGCTAAACCGGCATAAGAAGTTAAAGCATCTTTAGGCACTGCTCCTCTTAAAGATATTGCTGCGTTAGAAACTGTATTTTGCTGTCTCAGTGCTAAATCCAACGCCGTTAACCAAGAATCATTAGCTCGATTGACATTACCTTCTGCGTAGTAAGCAAAACCCAAAGCATTTTTATACAAAAATGAGTCTGGTTGAGCCTTAACAGCACTTTCCCAATAACGACGGGCATCATCAATACTGTATTTATCGTCTCCAGTTTGAATTAACTGCCACGCTAATCGCCCTTTGAAAAAGTTGACAGATGCCTCATCAGCTTGCTTTTGGGGAATTAGATTTAAAGCCGTTTGAGCAGCAGTAAGTGCGCCACGATTGAGAAGTTCTTCTACAGCTACAAGCCCAGGTTGTAAGTCGCCTTGACTCAATTTTTCCGTAGCATTGGCGGTAACAATTTCAGTAGGAGCTTTTTGTAAGTTGATTTTAGAATTATTTTGAGTGGTCTGAGACTGTGTAGGAATTACTGGTATGTCGGATGATATGAACATCTGGCGATTTTGCCACCACCAACCCAAACCGATAACTCCGGCGATCGCACTTGCGCCGACAATGCCCAAAATAGTCTGCCGTTGGCGACGGGTACGATGTTTTGATGTGGCTTGTTGCGATGAATCTAGCTGTAAATTTTCTGGGTTTTCTACAAAATTTCGGCTAGTTTCTGTTAGGGCTTCTGGCACTTCTGACTGTAACCCTGCTTGCTGATCAATAAAAGCAATTTCCCCCTGATGTTGATTTTCTCTTACCTGTTGCCCCAGTTCTCCATTGCCAGGAAATTGCTGATTAGTTGCTTTTTGGTTATCTAGCTGGCGAAATAAATCTGAAACTAAAGCAGAATCTTCTGCATAGCTTGGATCATCTGTATAAATAGGATCATCATACTCAATTTCATCAACCAAATCGCCCCAGGTTTCTTCACCCAGCCAATCCAGCCCAGAAGGATCATGAGGCAAACCAGAGGGGATCATATCCTCGATTGGTAAATGCATCTCATTATCTTCTGCCATCGCCGAGTACATCATGTTGGGATTGATCTTCAAAGATGGCTTGTAATTATTTAGCGATTCCGTATTTGTATTTAAAGAAATTTCTGGGCAGAGAAAACCGTCAAACTCTGGCTGGAGATATAAAATCGGTAAAGCCCAATACATCTGGTGAGAACCGTAGGCAGAAATTAATCCCTGACGCACTCGACTCACACACAAATCTACAGGATATCCCTGACTAAGATTGCGGTAAAACAATTGTGTAAGAGTTAGTGCTACTTCATCAGGAATCCGTTCTGACATTGCCAAAACACCCCTGATCCCACGTTTAACCAAACTTTCTGAAAGGTTGCGTTCACCTGTATCGTCAACACTGTCCGAGTTAGCCGTGTACGTTCCCCAGCAGGAATTAAACACTGCCATTTGGATATTATTATTGACAAGCAAACCCGCCAAATCGTCACCGCTGAGGGTTTCTGTTAAGCCAGTTCTGCTACTAACTAAATAAATTTCGCCGCCATCTGGTCCTAAGCTACTATGACCGGAGTAGTGTAGAACTTGGTATCTTCCTTGTTCTAAAGCTTGAGTTAATTCTTCCCTTCCTGGTTGATCAAGCAGAGTGAGTTCAATTTCCGGGAGGCGATCGCCTCCTTCAGCGGTTCGTGATATTTTTCGATGCAGTTCAGCTTGTAATCGAATCGATTCTTGTTTCAGCAACTCCAGCCTGACTTGATCTGGGGGTGATGCCAGTACCATCAAAACTTTTACCCCACCTTCTTCAGGTGTATTTGAGGTATTTCTCGATGGAAACCGAGAAGCCGCTAAAATGCCGCTTTGGTAGCGAGAAAAAGCCACATAAGGGCCTGTAGCTAGGGGGCGATCGCCTGCGTGCATAACTTCCCACGGCAGACGTGCTAACCTTACATCTTTTAAGCCCAAGCGCAAGCGCAGGACTTGTTGATGATTTTGGGCAATACCTTGGGCAGTAATCCAACTATCTCTGAGAGTGCCTTGAAACAGTGCGTTGTAAAATTGCTGACCCAATGCCAACAAGTTGACAGAGTTTCTGGCGAACACATCCCCCTGCAATACCGACTTCAATGGGTCATTCATTAAATGCCCAGCCGCCGCCAACCATTCAGCTACAGGCCACGTCACCAGTTCTTCTGCCAAGGGAACCCCAGGCGCGACTCGTTCCGTCCGCACCAAGTAGTCATTTTGCCCTACTGGCGTTACAGAAACATGAAATTCCTGGGTCACAACTTCTCCTGTTTGCCTCCTAAATCTAGTTTGAAACGCGAAAGTTTCAAGTCGATTTTTCGCTCCTGCTAATAACTTAGATGCATCGTGTTACTGAATGTTTCTGAACCAAGTTTCTTACCTGATGGGCTTCTACAACTTTATCCGGATTGGTCGGCATCCGCATAGAACACTTTATTGGTAGATGCACCTTGATCTTCAACTCCCCTAGTCGGCTAACACCCACTGGG
>JBBSOP010000544.1:0-3520 GCA_038259655.1 Chroococcales cyanobacterium | reverse complement strand
TTCTTCATCAGATGCTAGAAAGTATCCCAGCGCGACGCTACCAAACAATAGAAGAAGTTTTACAAGACTTAAATCAACAATCACCAAAAGCTACTGCACCAGTAAAAACAGCACCCACTTTGCCGCCTACAGTTGTCAGTAAGACACCTAGCCAAGTTGATTTGGAATTAGAAGAATTAAAAACTCAATTTATGATTGGAGGTAAGCCTCAATCAAAGAAAATTCAGCCCACAAATCCTATATCTCAGTCTGCTAAAAAGAGCGAAATAGATACAGAGCTAGAAGAATTAAAAGCTAAATATCTGGGGAAGAATAATACACCAAATCAATGAAAAAACGAGACATTAAAAGCTTTTATTTCTTAAATTCAACTTTATCTATTTTCTTTGTAACTTGAACACTATAACTGAAATTTTTAGGCTATACCGTACTTGTTATGCTAAATTCGCAGCTTACTAAGAAGGAACAGAGAACAGGGAACTTTTAACAGGGGAGAGAGGCGATATAAAGCGATTATGTTCGTTAATAAGCATGATTTCCCTTATATATCTACATCTACCTTTTCGAGATTTCGCTATGTCAATTTAGCATACTAACTACTGAGTAACCAATTTTTGTGAGCTAGTAGTTTTACTTTTTGAACTTTAATTAAGTCCCTGGTCCAGTAGTGCGTGTGCAAGTACTTTCTGAACTGCAAGTACTACTTGAGCCAGTGGTACGTTTGTTGGAATTCTTTGATAGGACACCTACCAACTCGTCGTTGCCATTCTACTTATCCCACAAGGGTAAACATTTGTCGTTTAATAAACCCTTTGCTACGTAGTCGTTTGCTGCATTTAGAACAGTTTTCCCAAAAAGTCGGAGATTGGACACGTTGTGTCAGCTGCTGCTCCAGAATTGCTTTAGCTAACCACAGTCCCATCTGCCAGGCAGTAAACACAAGCGCCGTGAGAGTTATACTGGCTTGAAGTTTTTTACATAAGTGTTGCCAATCACTGTCTAATGGAAACAGTTGTTCAATGTGGTATTGCATTAATAGAAAAACTTGCACCCTTATAAATCGAAATCGAATTCAAAAGTTCCCATTGCTCCCAGGCGAATTGTTAGGAGTTCAACGTCTGTTATGGCTTTGTGCGGACCCTGGCGAGTGTTAGAAGGGGTAAACCAAAACGTTCCCGCAGAGGATGTTATTCCCCCAGTTTCCACTACCCCAGCAAGTATGTAAACATACTCATCACATAAATGGATGTGAACTGGAATTGTAGTCCCAGCAATCATTTTCAAACGATGAATTGACCCCTGTGGAACAGGTTCTGCTAATGGTAAAAACTGAGTTCCAGGAAATTGAGTCAAGTCAACCCACGGCTGCTCAATTGTGTTGATAAATATTTGCCCAGGCATAAAATATATCCATAATACAATGATTGAGAACGAATGAATATTATTCACTCGTCTTAGATTACCACAACCGTTTGCTCTATGGGAAAAACAACCAAACCTACACAACCTCGATATGATGTCCTTGGGCGATACACGGCTTTGTTGGATGCAGGCGAGACATTGCTCTTGAGAGGCTACGAGCAAGCTCAACCTCAACTCATTGCTGATACCGCAGGTGTATCAGTTGGATTGTTTTATCGACATTTCAAAAGCAAGCAAGAATTGCTTACTGCCATCATAGTCAGGCATTTAAACAAGTTACATCTTCAAATTGCTCAAGCTCACAAAGCCTATTCTCATCCAATAGAAGCTATGCAGATGGTTGTTTTGCTCACATTGCGCTATTTCCATCAGCATCAAGGACTAATCAAGCTGTTCTTCATGCAAGTCGGTTATGGTGACGTAGCAGCAACCGAACAACTTCAGTCGGCGCGACAAAACTATCGCAATATTTTATCGACCATTATTGAGGATGGCATTGCTCAAGAGATATTTCTCAATCCACCTGTGCTCAATGTTCAAATTGCTATCAACAGCATTATTGGCACGATTAATTGGACTCTTTACGATCTACTCGTTGTCAAGAATCAAAACCTAGAACCTGAAGTCATAGCCACACAAATATCCTCGCACTTGCTACGGAGTCTGACACCTTAGTTCCCCTCCCCCAAAGGCTAGATACGTCCGTTACTAATGTTACTATGGCAACAATTGCCCAAGGTGTCTTTTCAGGGAAATTACTCATATATAAATTTCCGAATTTATTCTAACGATAATAAATTATACTGATTACTTTGTTAAGAAACTACGTTTATTTAAATGTATCTAGTACTCTTTTTTTATCGCGTGAAAATTTATTTTGTGTTGACTTGTCTTTAAATTTTTTACTCGATATTGACTCATCTTTAATACTAATATTGTAGGATATGGAAGAGAACATTTTATAAATTTATACCAATTTTATATGAAGCTGCATATAATTGAGAAAACAAACTCAATAAATTAAAATAACCATGAGCCGCCCTTTTAAGATTGAAATCGCAGAGAGCGAAGAAGAACTTAAAAAACGTCTACAAACAGCTAATTTAGGAAACCAGAAAGAAAAACTTATTATGCTGTGGTGGATAAAAAGCGGACAGGTTAAGGAGCAGCAAGAAATTGGAAAACGCTTGGCGAAAGATACCTCAACCGTGACAAGATGGTTGCAAAAGTATAGAGCAGGTGGGCTACATGAATTACTAGAAATGAAAAAAGCTCCAGGAGCAAAACGCAAAATTCATGACGCAGCGATCTCAGCACTCTCAGAGGAGTTAAAAACAGGAAAAGGCTTTACTAGCTATGGTGCAATAGTTGAGTGGTTGAAAGAAGAACATGGACAAGATATAGAGTATGCAACGGTTTATGCCTGGGTTCGATATCGATTAGGGGCAAAACTAAAAGTACCTCGCCCTCAAAGCCATAAGCAGGACGAAAAGTTGGTATCTGAGTTTAAAAAAAACTCGGTATCATTCTGAATCGTCTAGAAAAACATCTAGCGCCCGGCAAGTGTGTTCGCTACCTGTGCCAGGATGAAACTAGGGTTGGACTCAAAACTCTTACAGGAAAAGTGATTACAGCTTCCGGAGTCAAGCCCACTGTTAAGGTGATATGGCCAAGAGACAACTTTTGGATTTATGGTGCAATTGAACCATTGACTGGAGATCATTTCCTGTATGAATATCCAAAACTAGATGGTGAGTGTTTTCAACAGTTTTTGGACTGGCTATCTGTGCAATTAGGTAGTGATTACGCTATTTTACAGATTGATCAAGCACCCGCTCATACAAGTTCCGCAATTCGTTGGCCAGAAAATATTATTCCTTTGTTTCAACCAGCTTCAGCCCCGGAACTCAATCCCATTGAAAGGCTTTGGCAGCTCCTCAAGAAACCACTCAAAAATCAGCTTTTCTCTTCTTTACAAACTTTACGCGCTCGCATCCAAGAAATATTCGACCAACTTACTTTTGAGCAGGTAATTTCTGTCTCTTCTTACAACTTTATCCTGGAAGCTTTATTCTATGCAACTTCATATTAAATTGGT
>JBBSOP010000543.1:0-3520 GCA_038259655.1 Chroococcales cyanobacterium | reverse complement strand
CAGCTTCTACCCCTGGTTGATGGTAAGCGTTGATATTTAACAAGCTCGCATATAAACCATCAGCGCGTTCATACAACTCAATTAATGCGCCTACAGTCCGAGTATTAACTTGAGTAATAGTGACTGTAATCGAATCACTATGATTTTCGTAAAGTGCTTGTCGAGTTCCTAGAAGAAAACCAGAAAGAAAATCGCCCGATGTAACTCCAGGCTCTATTTCTGGGGAGGGACTATTGCGATCTTCCAAAACTTCAATTAGGGTAGCAAAGAAGTTGGGGACACCTTCACGCAATTGCTGGACGTAAGCATGTTGATCTGTGGAGCCTTTATTGCCATAAACGGCGATGCCTTGATAGACAGTCTTACCGTCTAAGTCTTTTTCCTTACCCAAGGACTCCATCACTAGCTGTTGCAAATAGCGACTGAACAACAGCAGACTGTCTTTATACGGCAGGACAACCATATCTTTCTCACCCCGTCCATTACCAGAAAAATACCAAGCTAAAGCCAATAAGGCAGCAGGATTATTTTTCACATTGGGGACGCGGGTAGCGTCATCCATTTCTTTTGCACCATCTAGCATGGCGTGAACATCAATACCCTGCAATGCTGCTGGTAATAGCCCCACAGCAGACATTTCGGAAGTGCGTCCTCCCACCCAGTCATACATGGAGAACCTCGCTAGCCAACCTTCAGATTTGGCTACTTTATCGAGGTTGCTATCAACGCCTGTAATAGCTACAGCATATTTTGCAAAGTCTAAATTATGTCCAGCGTAGGCTTTTTTGACTTCAATCATGCCATTGCGGGGTTCCGGTGTCCCTCCAGATTTGGAGATGACTAAGACCAAGGTGCTAGCAAGGTTATTTCGCAGATGATTGAGAATGCGGTCAATACCTGCGGGGTCACTATTGTCGAGAAAGTGAATTTTCAGAGGTGGAAAATCAGGGGAAAGGGCTTCAGCGACAAATTGAGGCCCCAAGGCAGAACCACCAATGCCAATGGAAATTATGTCAGTAAAACGACTGGCTTTAGGAGGATGAATAGCACCTGTTTGGACTTTTTCAGCAAAGGCTTCAATATTTTCTAGAGTTTGGACAATTTCTTGTGTAAGTTCTGGAGTAGGCGCTAAATCAGGATTTCGCAACCAGTAGTGACCAACCATGCGGTCTTCGTCAGGGTTAGCGATCGCACCCTTTTCCAATTGGGCCATATCCGCAAACGCCTTGTCAAACTTCGGCAGCAACGAATCCACGAAAGCGTCATCAAAACGCATCCGACTTACATCTAAGTAAAGTCCTAATCCCTCGTGGAAATATAACCAATTTTGGTATCGTTGCCAAAGTGCCGTTGCATCCATAAGGGAAATCTCAAGTAAAGTGTTTTTCCAAAACAAGTTTAATGTAAGGATAGAGCGATCCCTGCCTAGCCTTATACAGTTTACAGTTTTAAGTGTTGGTCAAACTCTTCACCTTAAACATCTGGCATAGGTATGACCCGAAGAAATTTGACAATTTCGCCCCTAATCTCTATACCAACAAGATAATCATCTATGGTGAAACGATGAAAAATCCTGCCACTATCTAACTGCCGTAATTCTGGCAGACAATGCAAAAGCCCCTTTTCAGCAAACTCAAAAAATACAAAATCATATACCCGCTGGTAGGCAGCCGGCTCTAAACTCTTCAGATCTACTAAAAAAGACCTGGCATAGCGCACTTCCAGACTCACTAGGCGTTACCTTAACCAAAATCAGAAAAACATTAACACTTGTATCGCTTCTTCACGGGTTAAGATATCCCACGGTTGCTGCGATTGTTTGACTTGTTGTATTGCGTCAAGCATATAAAAGTCGCAATGTAAAGCATGGAGGGCATTCCAACCGCTTTCGAGTTCTTCATCACCTAATTGCTCGATTAAGTGATGAATCCTAATTCGCAACAAATTCATAATTTGATTGATAATATTACCCAAAACTCAAAGATATTATTCCCAAAAATTGGCAATGGGTAACTTAGTAGGGAGCAGGGGAAGCAGAGGAGCAGGGGAAGCAGAGGAGCAGGGGAAGCAGGGGAAGTAGGGGAAGTAGGGGAGATAAATAACAACTGACCACTGACAACTGACAAAAATATGACTGACTATCTCATTTTTCTGGCAATTTCTACGGCAATTTTTGCTTTGTTCGGTTTGGGACTTAACTTACAGTGGGGTTTTACGGGGTTAATTAACTTTGGTCATATTGCTTTTATGACTTTAGGAGCTTATACAACAGTGTTGTTAAGTTTTAAGGGGGTTCCCTTATTTATTGCAGCTGTGATTGGGGCAATAGTCGCTGCTTTGTTGGGCTTGATCATTGGTTTTGCAACTCTGCGCTTGCGGGAGGATTATTTGGCAATTGTCACCATCGGCACAGGAGAACTAATTCGTTTGGTGGTAAATAACCAGGAATTACCTGTGGGTGACATTTGGATACCGGGAGCGTTTGGGATACAAAGTTATCGTATACCCTTATTCACAGAGCCGAATCTGTTTTTTAGACTAGTGATGATTGGATTACTAACGCTGCTAGTTGTGATAACTTTGTTGGCGTTGTGGCGATGGATTCGGACTGCTCAAAAATCTCTGGTTGCTGATTCAACTCACAAAATAAGTAGTAAGCAAGAATTAGCAACACGTTTGGGAGTAGGAATTGTATTTGCCCTGTTGACGATCGCAATTTATATTTCTGGGGTCATTGGTCTGTACAATTACAACCCCAAAGCGGGTTTGATGCTGTTGGCACTGTTAACATTAGCTTTTGTCTTTTGGCGCTTAGAAATTTTAGTGCGATCGCCTTGGGGTCGAGTCCTCAAAGCCATCCGTGAGGACGAAGAAATACCCAAAGCAATGGGAAAGAATGTTTTTTGGTATAAAGTACAATCGTTGATGCTTGGTGGGGCGATCGCTGGGGTTGCAGGTGCTTTTTTTGCTTGGCAACTTAGCGCCATTTATCCTGATAATTTCCAGCCACAGCTAACCTTTGATGCTTGGATCATGGTGACTTTAGGTGGTTCTGGTAATAATATCGGCACAATTTTAGGTGCGGTGATTTACTTTGCTTACGATGCCATCACTAGGGAAGTATTACCACAATTCGTTCCTCTTGATGAAGCACGTCTCGGTGCATTTCGGATCATGGTAATTGGTTTAATTTTGATGGTACTAATGATTTGGCGACCTCAAGGTATCTTAGGGAAAAAGGAGGAACTCACTCTTGGTAAATAACTCACTTCCTCTATTGGTAGCGACTGGACTTTGCAAAAGTTTTGGTGGGATTAAAGCAGTTCATGACGCAAGAATTGAAGTTGCTAAAGGCAGTATTACTGGCTTAATTGGCCCCAATGGTGCTGGTAAAACTACTTTATTTAATTTACTCTCCAACTTCATTCGCTCAGATAAAGGACGAGTGATTTTTGACGGCGAACCCATCCAACATTTACAACCATACCAAATCGCCCAACAGGGAATAGTCCGCACTTTT